>CAMLSH010000488.1 GCA_946482625.1 uncultured Opitutaceae bacterium | reverse complement strand
TGGTGATGGCGGGAACCCACGTGCTGGACCGGGAGGATTTCAAGATCGAGCCGGCAACGTTTAAGGATCCCCGGAAGTAGTTTTCTGCGTTCGCACGGTGCGTCTTCAGAAACCTCTGAAGACGCACCGTGGCGGGATGGGGTTGTTGCGGGCGCCTTTTATTCGGCCACACGGCGCGATAGAATGCTCAAGCAAGGTCGGTGACGGCAGCGATTTTCACTTCCTGATCCCGGTGAGCGAGACGGCGGTGAGGGGAGTGGTTGTATCAGCTTCGCTTGATCAACCACCTGACCACAAAAAGTCCGCATATGCCGCCTGTGAGGAGCAGAAATTTATTGAATGACGTATTGTGAGTCGCAGGCGTTTTGGATGAAGCGTTTTTTAGCGCAGTAGTTACGAATGCCTGCATGCCCCCTTTCGCTGCTAGTACGTTGTCCATTTCAACTTTTGTTGAGCGTCGTCCGTCGGCGCTAACCACAGCCATTGCGGGGATCGGTGCGTTTCCGACACAGGCGATTTTGAAGTCATGGGCTCTTTGTAGCGCCCGACCCTGCTCCATGGTGATCTCTCCAGAGCTTGTTGCGTACATGAATCGGAACAACACGTAGTCCGCATCCAGTTGAGAGAGGAAGGCGGGGTTGTTCATGACGAACCTGTCGAAGCTGGGTGCCCATGGACAGTGCAGATCGGCGGAGGGGGCCCAGAAGAGGGCGAGGATTTTCTTGCCCGACTTTCGAGCCTCCGTTTTTGCCGCTTCCAAGTCATCTATCCATTTTGGTGAAGAACGGGAGATCGTCACGTTGCTGTTCGAAGGAACTGATTTGCGTTCGGAAGTTTCCGTTTCGCTTTCTTCTCCGATCGTCGAACGGGTCACCCGGCCGCTTTCGAGGGTAATTTTCCCGTTGGCGTATGTAAGAATATCTTTGGTGCCAGCGTTCATCGAACCCAACGGTTCTCCGTATTTCGCGACAATTTCGGTCCTTGTGAGACCAATGTCCGCAGCAAACGCGGACGAGGCGACCATGAGCAGGACCCACCAGCCAAGGGACTTCAAAAGCATGATGCTGCTATTTGAGGAAGCGGGGCGCGAAGTCACGCCGGGAAGGGAACGCGAGGACTTTCTGTTAAGGGCGACACTGACTCACTGCTTCTTGTTGATGAAGCGGGGGGCGGTTTCCATCTGGCCGCGGGTGACGCCGAGTTGGTTGAGGAGTTTTAGTTCGCGCCACAAATCGGCGCCGGAGATTTCGCCGCGGAGGAGGCGTTGGTATTGCGTGATCGTGCGGACGACTTCGTCGGCGGATTCGTTGACGAACTCTACGCGGAAGCTGCGGGCGCCGAGGGCGAGGAGGCGGTCGAGGTATTCGGCGCCGGTCTGGGCGCGGTTGTTGTAGACGGTGTTGCGGCAGCCGGCGTCGGCTTTGAGTGGGAACTCGGCGCCGGTGCGGTCTTTGAGGCGGACCTCGTGTTTTTCGCAGGGGCGGCCGCAGTCGTGGTAGTCTTTGCCCGAGGAGAGAAAGGCGCAGAAGACGCAGTGCTCCATGTGAAACATGGGCATGTGCTGGTGGATGGTGAGGTCGAACCAGGCGGGCGGCGCGCCGCGGAGGAGCGACTCAAGCTGGATGATGTTGAGGTCGTAGCTGGCGGTGACGCGTTCGAGTCCGTAACGGGAAATCAAATACTCGGCGGTGAGCGGGTTGGCGACGTTGAGGGAGAAATCGCCGCGTTTGCGGTCGGCGGCGAAGAAGGCGAGGTGGTCGTGGTTGCGGACGAGGTAGCCGTCGGCTTCGCAGGAGCGGACCTGGTTGAGGATCCATTCTTCGCCGGGCTTGGTGACGCGGGGCGGGGCGACCCAGATCGACGGCGCGGTAGCGCCGTCGGCGGGCGAGGGGCGAATGGCGAGGGGCGAAGGGGCGGAGGCTTGCCAGGTGCGGAAGCGGGTGACGGCTTCGCGGTAGTTTTTGGGGTTCTCGAATTCGCAGTAGAGCGTGGTGACGTCGGAACAGGTGAGGGCGGCGTCGAGTTGGGCGAGGGTGCGGACGACGAGGATGAGCTCGGCGGGGACCGCGGCGACGTCCGCTGGACGAAGGCCGAAATCTGAAGGCCGAATGCCGAAGGGGGCAGAGATGGCTGGTTGAGCGGTGTCTAGGGGTGATTGGTCGTGAACCGGCGCGTTAGGGATAACGCGCCCTACCTCGGAGGAAGGGAGAATCGTCCAGCGTTTGGGGAGGGCGCGGAGGCGTTCGACTTCGGTCGCGATCTCGCGGCGGAGGCGGTTGAGTTCGCTGACCGGAATCATCACGGCGCCTTCGAGGTGATTTTCGAGGCGGCCGAGTTTGAAGGGCGTGCCACCGAGGCGACCGAGTTGATCGATGAGCTTGTCGTGCGTGAGCGGCTGGTTTTGGGCGAGCTCGAGCGGGATTTGAGAGTCGAGTTGGGCGCTGTGGCCTTCGTCGTCGGTCGCGATGAGCGTGAGGGGCGTGCCGGTGCGGCCGTGGACTTCGAGGTGGAGCGGGCGTTGGAAGCGGATTTTTTCGCCTTCGAAGGTTTGGCGGACTTGTTTGTCGAGCGCGGGGTCGTTGGTTTTCCAGAGGAGCTGGCCGGCGTGGACGCGGCGGAAATCGATGTCGCCGTGGCCAAAGCGGAGCATGGTCTGGCCGTCGCGAGTCGTATCCACTTGGTAGATGCGGCCGCCTTGTTCGCGGACCTCGGGGTTGCCGGCGTCGAAGACGATGCCGTCGCCGGGTTTGAGCGGGGCCTGCGGACGGAGGGTGACGGCTTCGTCGCTAACGCGGATGATTTCGCCGAGGAAGACGCCGCGTTTGGTACCGAAGCGGCCGTGGGCGAGTTCCTGGTTGTTGATGCCGCGGAACCAGCCGGTGT
>CAMLSH010000487.1 GCA_946482625.1 uncultured Opitutaceae bacterium | reverse complement strand
AATGCCTCGAACACGTCATCGGCCTCACCGTCGTCGATCCCGAGCGCGACGAACGAGGCTGGCGTTTCACCGACGGCCCCGGCCACACCGCCGATCCGGTCAACGGCTTCAAATTTCTCAGCGAGGCATACCTCGCCACCGACCCCAATTTCCACGGCCGCTTCACCGTGCCCGTGCTCTGGGACAAAAAGACGACGCAGATCGTCAACAACTCCGAGGACGACATCTGCCGCATGTTTAACGACGTCTTCGCCGCCTTCAGCCGGTGCGACGTCAACCTCTTCCCCATCGCGATCGAAACCGAACACGCGAAACTCTCCGCCTGGATCTACGAACGAATCAACAACGGCGTCTACGAAGCCGGCTTCGCGACCTCACAAACCGAATACGAACGCGCCTGCCGCACGCTCTTCACCGCGCTCGACGAACTCGAAATCCGCCTCGCCACCCAGCGCTACCTCTTCGGCCCGCGCATCGTTGAAGCCGACTGGCGGCTCTTCTGCACACTCGTGCGCTTCGACGCCGTCTATCACGGCCACTTCAAGTGCAACCTTCGCCGCATCGTCGACTACCCGAATCTCTCCGGCTACCTCCGCGACCTCTATCAACAGCCGGGCATCGCCGACACCGTGAACCTCGATCACATCAAGCGCCACTACTACGTCACCCACACCGAGATCAACCCGACCGGCATCGTTCCCCTCGGCCCGCTCCTCGACCTCAACGCCGTCCACGGCCGCGAGAAACTCGCCTGAGCAGCCTGCCCACTCCGCGTACCTCCGACCATAGGTCCTATAGGCCCCATAAGTCCCATAGGACCTATTCCCCCCGACTTCGCCTGCGTCCGCCCAACTACCAATTACCAACTACAAACTACCTCCTCTGCCTTCATTCTTCCTGCTCGCGCGCAAACAACATCTCCGCGCGCAAGATGTCGTGCAGCGTCAAGATCCCGACCACGCGGCTGTCGTCGCCCGTTTTATTCATCACGACAACCATCTGACTTGCTGACTCGATCAAAAGCATCTGCACCGCGCGCAACGTCGTCTCCGGCGTGCATGTCGCGGCCGGCACCGGATGCGGCGCGTGATTCGCCAGCAACGCTTCCTCTGCCACTCGCCGGTTGAGCACGCCCGCGAGTTTCCCATCGAGCACAACCGGAAACTGCTCGTAAGCGTAGTTGCTCAGCAACGACCGCAGCGCGTCCGGCGCCAGATCGGTCGCCACCACCGGAGAAAAGTTCGTGAGCCGCGACGCGGGCAGTTCCATCCAGCTGCGCAGCGTTTTCGGAGGCACGATGCGCGCCACGTGCTCGCCGTCCTGCGCCAGAATTTCCTCGTAGAAATTCTCGCGCGTCAGCTTCCGGCTCATCGCCTGGCTGATCAACGTCCCGATGATCAACGCCGGCACGAGCGTGAACTCGTGCGTCATCTCGAATACAATCAAGATGCCCGTCACCGGCGCCCGCACCACCGCCCCGAGACACGCGCACATGCCGACCACCGCGAGCGTCACTTGATCCGCCACCGTCAACGGCAGCACCAGCCCGGCGACACCCGCGACCATCGCGCCAGTCATCCCGCCAAAAAATAACGTCGGCGCAAAAACACCACCGCATCCGCCTAGTCCATAACAGACTGCCGTCGCCACCAGTTTCGCGACCAACAACAACGCCGCGACCTGCCAGAGCATATCCCCGTTCAACGCCGCGGAGAGGTCGGCGTAGCCCAGACTGAATACGCCGAGATGCCCCGTGCCGAGAAACACCGCCGCACCAATCGCCCAGACGCAGATACCGCCAAGCATCACGCGAATCCACGCCGGGATTCTTTGCCCGGGCCGCTTGTTGCGCAGCCGCAAACCGAGCGCCGTCCTCTGAAACCAGCCGCCGACCAGCGCCGCCAGCACGGCCACGACAGGCGTCAACAGGTAGCCCGGCCAGTGCGCGCCCCCGTGGCTCTGCAACGTAAACGCCGGCTGCGCGCCGAGCAGTCCGTGCGCCACCAGCGCACCCAGTACCGACGCCAGCAATACGCTGCCCAGCATCCGGCTGTTCAGATCGCCGATGATTTCCTCCAGCACAAACGTCACCGCCGCGATCGGTGTGTTAAACGCCGCCGCCAGTCCCGCCGCCGCGCCCGCTGCGGACGCCGTTCGCCGCGTATGCTTGGGCGTACCCAGCAATCCCGCGACGTTCGACGCCAGTCCGCTCGCCAGCTGCACCGACGGCCCTTCCCGACCGAGACTGCTTCCTCCGCCCACGCTCAACGCCCCGCCGATGAACTTCACCCACACCACCCGCCACGGAATCACCCCGAAGTCTTTCCAAAACGCCAGTTTCACCTGCGGGATGCCACTGCCCGCGGCCGCAGTGCAAAACCGCGTAAGCAACAGCCCCGACACACCCGACGTCCCCGCGAGTAGTAGAAAACTCCCGACAAGAAACCAGGTCGTCGACTGATGACTCAGCGCCTCGATCCCGTGCGTGTAGATCAGATGAATCGCCAGGTGAAAGGCCACCGCGATAAATCCGGCCGATAAGCCGAAAATCGCCGTCGATGTGATCGTGCGGGCTTGCGGAGGCAGCCGCTGAAAGTTCCGGGCTACAAAATCGGTCATCTCGCCGCATGCTCAATCAACACCGCATCGCCGGGCAACACTCCGCTTCCGCGTACACGCTTTCACGCCAGCCCCGGGCCTATCTCGCACACCGCGAAGCCCACGCCTGCGTCCGCCCGCACCAACTACCTATTACCACTACAAACTACCTCCGCCTCCGTCATTGGTCACTGGCATTACCTCACTGGTCACTCGCCTCCACCTCCGCACAATGCGCCGCCCCGCCGCCTCACTTCATCCGCTCGATAATCACCGAGTGCCAGCCGGTCTT
>CAMLSH010000486.1 GCA_946482625.1 uncultured Opitutaceae bacterium | reverse complement strand
CCGCCAGCCTCTCCGCCCTCGCCACCAGCTGTGTCGAACTTCTCCGCCAGACCATCGACCGGCGAATCGTCATAGAATCTTCGATACCGCCCGCCCTTCCGCCGCTTCAGATCAACGCCACCGACCTCCACCAAGCCCTCCTCAATCTCCTGCTAAACGCGCGCGACACCCTCGCCGCCAAACTCGACCGCCGCATCGAGGGGTGGATACCCCGTATTCAGATCGCCGTCGTCCCGCTCCCCGTCGAAGCCATCGATCCTCCGCCTGGCCACACCCGCCCCGCACTCGGCTGGCAGCGCCTCACCGTCCGCGACAACGGCGAAGGCATGACCGCCGAGGTGCGCGAACGCATCTTCGAACCGTTCTTCACCACCAAGGGCGTCGGCCACGGCTCCGGCCTCGGCCTCGCCACCGTCTGGCACATCGTCACCGAAAGCGGCGGCCACGTCACCGTCGAGTCGGTCGTCGGCGAAGGCACCGCCTTCCACCTCGTCCTGCCGGTCAACGCCCCTCCCCCGCCCGCACCCGCGCACAGTTCCGCCCCCGTGCCCGCCAAGGCACTACGCCCACCGCCTCCGCTCGCCCGGCGCGTCTTCATCGCCGAAGACGAGGAGTTGATCGCCCAGACCCTCGTCGCCTTCCTCCGTCGTGCCGGTCACACCGTCGAGCACGCACCCGACGGCACCTCCGCCTGGGAGCGTATCCGGGATCGTCTGACGGAATTCGATCTCCTGATCTTCGACATCAACATGCCCGGCCTCGACGGCATCGAACTCTCCCGCCGCGTCCGCGCCCCCGGACGCTACTCGGGAAAGCTCATGATCGTCAGCGGCCGCCTGAGCACCTCCGAACGAGAAATCCTCACCAACATCGGCGTCGACGTCATGCTCGCCAAGCCGTTCACGATGGACGAATTCCTCCGCACCGTGAACACCGTCTGCGCCCCCTCCGTCCTCGCGGGAAGCGGAGTTCCCCCGCCCCATACCAGCGAAATTACCCCCGCCTTCAGGCCGCTTTAAACCCGGCGTCAGTCCACTCGAGATCGCAAGCCGTCCGCCGCGTTAGATCTTTCTCTCTCCTCGTTATCTCACTCCTTCGTCAGCCCTCTTTCGATTTCCATCATCCTACTCATTCGCCCCACCGAAGCCCCGGCTCCAGAGAACGAGTAAGACGAAAGACAAAAGAGTAAGAAACCCACAGAGAGCCCCGCATCTTCGCGCCGCCTCCTCAGCCCTACTCGCTACTCACTACCGACTACTCGCTACTTTCTTTCTCCGCCCGCCAGCCGCTCCGCCGCGCCCGCCTCGTACCGCGCAATCCATGCGCGATGCCACGCCCCAAAATCCCCCGCTTCGATGTGAGCCCGCGCCTGCGCCGTAAGATCGATGAAAAAGTGAAGATTATGAATCGTGAGCAACGTCCCGCTCAGCATCTCTCCCGCGACGGTCAGATGCCGCAGATATGCCCGTGAAAACCGTGACGTATAATTGTTCACTTCATCCGAGATCGGCTTCGGGTCAGCGCGGTACTTTTCATTCCGCAGATTCATCGGCCCATCCGGTGTGAAGACCAAGCCATTGCGCGCCACGCGGCTCGGCAGCACGCAGTCAAACATGTCCACCCCGAGCGCGATCATCTTCAGGATCTGCGGCGGCGTCCCCAGCCCCATCGTATAACGCGGCTTGTCCGCCGGCATGAACGGCGTCGTCGCACCCACCTGCTTGAGCATCTCCGGCTCCGGCTCGCCCACGCTCACGCCGCCGACGGCGTATCCAGGAAGGTCCAACGACGCCAGCGACTCCGCCGCCTCGCGCCGCAGATCGTCGAAAGTCGAGCCCTGTGCGATCGCAAACACATGATGCCCGGCCGCAAGAAACCCGTTGTCCGTCGCGATCTGCTGACACTGTTTCGCCCAACGAAAACTCCGCTCCACCGCCCGCGCGCACTCATCACGCGTACACGGCCAGGGCGGACACTCGTCCAACACCATCGCGATATCGCTCCCCAGATTCGCCTGGATCGTCATCACTTCCTTCGGCCCGAGAAACAATTTCGCCCCGTCCAAATGCGACTGAAACGCCACGCCGTCCTCTCGGATGTCGCGCAGCTTCGCCAGTGAAAACACCTGAAACCCACCGCTATCCGTAAGGATCGGCCCGTCCCAACCCATGAACGCGTGCAGCCCACCGAGCTCCTTCACCAGCTCGCTCGTCGGCCGCAGATTCAAGTGGTACGTGTTGCCCAAAATAATCTGAGCCCCGATCTCCTTGATGTGCGCCGGCGTGATCGCCTTCACCGTCCCCTGCGTCCCGACCGGCATGAAAATCGGCGTCTCCACGATCCCATGACGCGTCTGCAACCGCCCGCGACGGGCCGCGGTCGCTGTGTCTGTTTTCAAAAGCTGGAAATGCTCAGGCATAAAACGCCGCCCACCCTCGGCACCCAGTCCCACCAAGGCAACTCCGAGGTGGAGCGCGCACTCCGAGCGCGCTGTTCGGGTCCGCCCGTTTTCCTGCTTAAAACGCTCACCGTCATGGGTCATTCGACTTCGGCCCTCAGATTTCCCGCTCACTGTACTGCCGTACCCGCGACTTCGCTGCGCCCCTCCCCACACTTGACCGCCTCCGCATTCCCGCGGTTATTAAACCACCGTGCTCCTCGTCATCGATAACTACGACTCCTTCACCTACAACCTGGTCCAATACTACGGCCAGCTCGGCGTTGAGCAGCGCATCTTCCGCAACAACGAGATCACGCCCGCCCAAGCCGTCGCCCTCAACCCCGACCGCGTCCTGCTTTCCCCCGGCCCCTGCTCGCCCAAAGAAGCCGGCGTCACCCTCGACATCATCGAAGCCTTCGCCGGCAAAAAACCCATCTTCGGCGTCTGCCTCGGCCA
>CAMLSH010000485.1 GCA_946482625.1 uncultured Opitutaceae bacterium | reverse complement strand
ACCGTCGATCCGCCGAACACGCCGCGCTCCGACGTAGCCGCGTTTGCCAAAACGTGGCCTCCGCCACTTGTCGCGGTTCCAGCCACGTTCTCACGAACGCGGCTACGCCCGAGCAGCCGCGCCCCCTCACTATCCGCCATTCCGCCGCACTCACGCCTCGTTCCTCCGCATTCCCGCCACCCGCTCACGGCACACTCACCACCCGCACACGCAAAAACCGCCTCGACGCGGCCGCCGAAATACCCACGACGTCGTTCACCGTCACCGTCGTCGGCGTACCAGGCAGGATCGTCGCCACCGTCGCCCATCCCGTCAGCGTGTCGCCGCCTTCGACGACATAACTCAACCCCGTCGCCTCCGCTCGCCGCGTGAACGTCACCGCGAGTCGCTTCTGCCCGCCGATGTCCACCCGCGACACGCTTACCGGCGGCGCACTCAACGATCCGCGCGCCGCCAGCCCGAATGCGTAGCGTTGGAAATTGGATACTCCGGCTCCGTCCGGATCCGCATCCGCGCTTCCCACCGCCGGGTTCGCAATCTCCCCTGCCGTGAAATGCAGCGCCTGCCACGCGGCGAACGACAACCCGTCCGCCTCCAGCACCAGATGCGCCGCCGTCAGCGCGGCCAGCGTCACCGTGAACTGATTGCCCGTGATGCCCTCGATCGCCGCCCGCTCCGTGAGCGTCGCACTCGCCGCATCGAATGCAAAAACCCGCGCCCGCGTGTACGTCGTCGCACCCGCGATCTGCACCGTCACCGCGGACGCTTGATCGTAGTGTTTATTGAGCACCACCAGATGCAGCCTCGCCGCGCTGTCGCCCTGAAGAGCCGCATACGCCGACGCATTTTCCTGGCTGCTCACCGTCGCGCCCACGCTCGTGTCGCCAAACTTCCCGCCCGCTCCGTCGTAGTTCAGATAGAGCCTGAACGCCGCCGCCGCGTACAACGGCGCGGGATCGCTGTGCAGCAACCAGAGATTCGCCATGTACACGCCGTCGCGGCCGAAAATCCCGAGCGTATCCGCCTGCGCCAGGCCGCCGGAAATGTGCGACTCGCCGCCGTAGTTATACTCGGTGATCGCCAGCTTCGTGCCCGGATAGTGCGTCGCGATAGCCGCCTTCAGATTGGGCAGGTACGGGTAGAATTCGGAGAACCACTGCTTGATCCAGCTGTTCTCGACGAAGCTCGCATCCCACAGCGCGCGCGGCGCCTGAATGCGGCCCTTGTTCGCATCGAGATTCGAGAAATCTGTCCCATCTGAGACGCGCACACCACCGGCGACATGCTCCGTGTAGTGATGCACATCCAGCACATCGAGCAACCGCACGCCGGCCGTGTCGGACGCCGCTTTCATCTTCGCCAGAAAATAGTCGACGAACCAGCGATACGAACCCGTCGCCTTCTCCGTCGTCCAGTCGGGCGCGTCTTGGAAGCTGTAGTACCCATTAAACCCGTAGCTCACGAAACCGATCGTCTCCGCCGCCGGATCGACGCGCTTCACCGCTTTGGCGAGTTCGGTCGAGCGCGTGACCAGCTCCACACAGGTCGGTGCCCCCGGATGCATGCGCGCATGGGTGTGCGACCAAAGATCCGGCTCGTTATCGAGACTGTAGCCCTTGATCCCGTTTGCCGCCGCCGCGTTGCCGTAGCGGTCGACGAGGAAGTGAACGAACTCGTCCATATACACCGATCCGTCGCCCGTGTTGGGCGAGAGCGAATACGCCGTGGGCTTCGTGAAGAGCGACGCCCTCCAACGCGACGACGGCGCCACCTGCGCCTCGGTGACCGTGCCGCTTTTGTCGGCCGCCACGTACCCGGCCATCTGAAGCGTAACGACGCTGTACGCCTTGTCCGCCGCGATCGATTGGTCGTGAAAAGTCGTCACCGCGATGCCCGGCGTGTTGGCCTGCCCGTCCGGAATGCCCATCGACCACGTCGCGAAGTTATCGCTACTATGCAGCCAGTCCGAGCCCGCGTTGGACGCGTTCGTCTCCCAATTGTAAGCCGTGGCGCGATTGCCCCCATGACGCCGAACCTTCGCCGTCACGCCCGGGAGATCTTGATTCACGCCATAGATGTACGGGCTGATCGGCATGCGTCCCGCCGAGGGATCGACGTTCACCGTGACCGCGATATCCGCGCGACCCGCCGGCACAGCCAGCAGGACAACGAGACTAACAATAACCGGGAACGCAGAGCGTGAAGCAGACATGGGGGAAGGAGCGATTTGGTGCGCGAGCATGGCGGGCAGTTCCAAAGCTGAGTCGCGCGCGGGGATTTTTACGGAAGCAAAACATCATGCCGCACGCATCTCCCGTCACACGCAACATCGCCGCGTTGAGATCGCGCGTTTGGGTTTTGAGAAGGTGGAATGCGCTCCGAAGGTAGGGCGCGTTATTCCTACGCGCCGGTTGGACGATATACGCATGACGATCTCGGTTTGCTGTCGTGCACCCGCGACCTCCCAGCACGCGCATGGATCCCATCATGGGCGACCCCGCCCCGGCGCGTTAGTTAGGGACAACGCGCCCGACCCTCAATCGTTGCCTGCGCCACCTCCTTCATTGAAACCCCACGCGCATCCGCGTTCGCTGCTCCGATGCATTTCCCGCTCCACCTGCTCGGCCCGCTCGCCAGCAGCCTCGGCTACGTTGCCGCCGTGCTGCTCGTTAAGCGATCCGCCGACTACGGCGTGGGCGTCTGGCGAACGACCTTTGTATCCAATATCGCGATGGGCCTGTGCTTCGCGCCGCTCTGGTTGCTCGGCGGCCCCGGCCAACCGTGGTCGCTCGTGTGGCAGCCGCTCACGGCGGGGGCGCTGTTTTTCGTGGGGCAGATTTTCACCTTCATCGCGCAGACCAAAGGCGATGTCACCGTCGCCACGCCGATGATGGGCCTCAAGGTCCTCATGGTCGCGCTCGC
>CAMLSH010000484.1 GCA_946482625.1 uncultured Opitutaceae bacterium | reverse complement strand
TTGTCAAAGGCGGCGAGCCGGCCGACACCGTGACGATCCGCTCTCCGTTCTCCGGTCGCGTGATCGCGGGGGAAGACGCGGGGGCTATGGCGGGAAAACTGCCGGAAGTCGGCGAGGAGTGGATGCCCGATCGCCCGCTGGTGCGCCTGGTCGATCCGCACACCTTCATGTTGGTGATTCATGTGCCGGAGACGCGCGCCCGCTGGTTACGCGAAGGCCAGCCGGTACGCCTCGCGACGGACGATTTTGGCGAGTTACCGGATCTTGAGGCGTCGGTGAGTTGGATCGCGCCTGAGTTGAATCTCGAAATCCGCGCGCGTGAAATTCACGTCCATTTGCGTGACGACCAAAACCGTCTGCTGCCGGGCAGCCTGGTCAACGCGCGTATCCAAGTCGCGTTGACGTCCGAGCTCACGCCCGCGGACTGGAACGATCGGTCGACTTGGGGCGAGTTCGCACTGGTGCCGAAAACGGCGGTGCTCTCCACGGGCGTGCGCCATGTCGCATGGAAGGTCGTTGAGCGTCAGCGCGATGGCCGGCTGCGTTTTGCGCTCGCGCCGCTCGCGCTCGGACCACGCTTGGAAGACGGGGGCGGCAACGATCTGTACGTCGTGCGCGCCGGTCTGGCGGCTGGTGACGAAGTGGCCACGCAGGGCGCGTTCCTCATCGACAGCCAGGCGCAACTCGCGGGCACGCCGAGTCTGCTTTATCCCGTTGGAGCGAGCGCTCCGGCGCCGGCGCATCAGCACTGAGATCCTCCGCGGCCTTCCGCGTCCACCTAGCCGTTCATCCCGTATCCGCTTTCCCGCGTCATGATTTCGTTTTGCATCCGCAACGCCTTTCTCACCTTTACCGCCGCGCTTGCGCTGGCGCTCGCCGGCTTGTGGGCGTGGCGGACGCTGCCGGTGGATGCGATCCCAGACCTGAGCGACAATCAGGTGATCGTCTGGGCTGAATGGCCGGGGAAGAGCGCGCAGGATATCGACGAGCAGGTCACGGCGCGGTTGACCCGTGAGCTGCAAGGGCTGCCCGGTGTGCGGACGGTTCGCGGCATGTCGCTGTTCGGCGCGGCGTACGTGTATGTTATTTTCGATGACAACCGGGATCTTTACGATAGCCGGACGCGGACCTTGGAACGACTCTCGCAAATCCAAGGGATACTGCCGCCTGGTGTGAATCCGCGGCTCGGGCCGGACGCGACCGCGATGGGGCAGGTCTATGCGTTCACGTTGCAAGGGCCGCGCGATCTGGAGGCGAAACGATTTTTCTTGGATCAGATATTGGTGCCCTCGTTGCGCGCGGTGCCGGGTGTGGCGGAAGTCGCGCCGGCGGGCGGCGTGGTGCGGGAGTATCAGATCGATGTCGATCCTACGCGGCTGGAGGAGCAGGGGCTCACGCTCGACGCGCTGATGATGGCGGTGCGCGACGCCGGGCGCGATGTGGGGGCGATGAGCGTCGAGCAGTCGGGCGTCGAAACGATGATCCGCGGTGTCGGTTTCATCCGCTCCGTGGCGGAGGTGGAGAACATTGTTTTGCGCGGCGACCGCATGAAAGGCGCGGGGCTGCGGCTCGGCGAAATCGCGGACGTGCGGTTGGGCGGGCAATTTCGCCAGGGGTTGCTGGCGGATGGTTATCAGGAGCATGTCGGCGCGATCATCGGCATGCGGGTGGGTGAAGATCCGCAGAGTGTGATCGATGCGGTGAAGCGTCGTCTGGCAGAGCTCCAGCCGGCACTTGCCGGCGAACAGCTGGCGGCGGTGGCGTTTTATGACCGCTCGCAGTTGATCAACGAGACGTCGGCGACGCTCGCGAGCACGCTCGCGGAAGCGGTGATCACGACGGTGATCGTGATCGTGGTTTTCCTGCTGCATGTGCGCGGCAGTTTCGCGGTGGCGATCAGTCTACCGCTGGGGATGTTGTTCACGTTTCTTGTCATGCAGCTCGTGGGAGTGGGCGCGAACATCATGTCGCTCGCGGGCATCGTTATCGCGATCGGCGTGATGGTGGATTTTGGGATCATCATGACGGAGAACATCACGCAGCACCTCGTGGATTTGCAGGAGAAGTGCCGGCGTGAAGGACGGTTGATGCCGGTGTCGCCTTTCAATGCGGAGATTGTGGATACCGTTGTGGCAGCGGCGAAGGAAGTAGCGCGCCCGCTGGCGACGTCAGCGGCGACGACGGTCATCGGTTTTCTACCGATCTTCGCGCTGGAAGAACAGGCGGGCCGGATGTTCGAGCCGCTCGCGTTGACGAAGTCGCTCGCGGTGGGTGGCGCGGTGATTTTCGGAACGTTGCTTGTGCCGGCGCTCTGTCGGTTTCTGCTGCCGCCGTGGCATGTGCGCAAGCCGGTGCTCGTCGTGTTGACGGGAATTGCGGCGGGGCTGGCGTTTGGCTGGTTCATCCGCGACGGATGGAGCCTGCCGATGGAATACGGACGCTGGAGCCTCACGGTGCCCGGAGTTATTTTTGCGCCGTTGTTCGCCTTGCTCGTGGGTTCGGCGGTGTGGCGGATCGGTCGCGAGCGACTGGTGAACTACGAGGAGAATCCGACGAGTCACGCGATCCACGTTGCGTACGATTGGGCGTACACGCGCATCCTGCGGCACAAGGTCGCGTTCACGGTCGCGATCGCGGGAATGGCGGCGGGCGGATACCTGCTGGGACTGGGTTGGAAGACGTTGAGCACACCCTTGCGGCAAAGCTTCGCGTGGATGGGCGCGGATCTGACGCAGACGAAAATCGACGCAACGTTCACGCGCTGGTTTCCCGGGGTGGACTCCAGTTTTCTGCCGCCGCTCGATGAAGGCAGCCTGCTTTTTATGCCGTCGATTCCGGCGACGGGAGGGCTCGGTGAGACGCAGCGAATCATGCAAATCCAGAACCGGCTTATTGAGCAGGTGCCGGAAGTCGCGAGCTTGATGGGAAAGATGGGGCGCGCCGAAACCGCGCTCGATCC
>CAMLSH010000483.1 GCA_946482625.1 uncultured Opitutaceae bacterium | reverse complement strand
CGACGCGCTCGGCGCCGTTGATGATGAACGAGCCGCGCTCGGTCACCATCGGGATTTCGCCCATGTAGATTTCTTCGTCCTTGATGAAGTCTTCCTCACGGAGGCGGAGCTTCACATAGAGCGGTACGGAGAAGGTGATGCCCTCGCGGATACACTCGATCTCTGTGTTCTTCGACTCGCCGAGCGTGTAGGACACGTACTCGAGCACGAGGCGGCCGTCGTAGGACTCGATCGGGAAAACCTCGCGGAAAACGGCTTCAAGGCCTTGGGGCTTGCGCTGCTTGTCGGGAATGCCTTTTTGCAGAAAGTCCAGATAGGACGTGATCTGAATCTCGATGAGATTCGGCGGTTGGATGACTTCTCTGAGTTTACCGAAGTTGATGCGGTCGGCCATGTGTTTTCCCGGTTGGATGAATGAAGAAAATGCGGAGCGCCCGGTGCGGCGGAGGGCGCTAAAAAAATCAGCCGCGAAGCGACGCGTGGGCGGCGTCAGCAGCGGCGGGCTGCACTAACAAAGAACAAAATGGAAAAAAGGCAAAGGACAGGCCGCGCGTTGGCACGGCCTGTCCTGAGGTAAAAGGACGTTTTGCGATGTTGAACGCCAAGTAGTTACTTGAGTTCGACCTTCGCGCCGGCGGCCTCGAGCTTCTTCTTGATGTCTTCGGCTTCGGCCTTGGGGGCGTTTTCCTTGACGGGCTTCGGAGCGCCTTCGACGAGATCCTTGGCTTCCTTGAGGCCCAAGCCAGTGATGGCGCGAACTTCTTTGATGACGCCGATCTTGTTCGCGCCGGCTTCCTTGAGGACGACGGTGAACTCGGTCTGGGCTTCGGCGGCCGGAGCGGCAGCGCCACCTGCACCGCCTGCGGGAGCAGCGGCAACGGCAGCGGCGGCGGAAACGCCCCACTTGCCTTCGAGGTCTTTAACGAGGGCGGCGAGTTCGAGAATGGGCTGTGCGGACAACCATTCGATGACTTGGTCTTTGGTGATGTTGCTCATAAGTAATCTCCTGAAGCTGCTAGCGGTTTCGAAGAATGAAACGCGTTTAAGAGACGTATCTCCTAGCGGGCCTCGCTTGATGTTGTATCCCGGCCGCAGGGTTTAAGCGGCAGCCGGAAAAATGTTAAAATTCGGGCGGGTTTAGGCTGCGGGAGCAGCGGGCTGCTCGGGCGATTCTTTTTTGACCTTGGCGTCGATGACGCGAACGAAGGCTGCGGCGGTCTGAGTGAACAGGCCGAGCAACTGCGAACGCAGGGCTTCGAAGGACGGGAGATCGGCGATCTTGGCGAGATCGGCAGCAGTGACGATCTTCTTGTCGAGAACGCCCACCTTGACCTCCAGCTTCTTCTTATCTTCGAAGAATTTCTTGAGGACCTTGGCGACGCCAGCGGGGTTTTTACCGCCGACGACGACCGCGGTTGGGCCGGCCAGCGACGATTCGAACTCAGGGAGTCCGAGCGTCTTGGCAGCGACACGCAGCGAGCTGTTTTTCACGACGTGGAACTCTGCGTTCTCCGCGGCGAGGCGGTTGCGAAGTTCGGAAACATCCGCCACGGAAACCTGCGAGAAGTTCGCGAGGATGACGTAGTCGGACTTTTTGAGGTGGGTCTCGACCTCAGCGATCAGGTAATTTTTTTCGGCTCTCATGGGTCGGGCTCCTTAGAATTTGTTGAACTCGGTCGACGCCAAGCGCACGGACGGGCTTTGGCTCGATGAGATGACGACGGTCTTGATGTAGTGGCCCTTGAAGGACGCTGGCTTAGCCTTGCCGATCGCCTCGATGACAGTCGTGGCGTTTTCGATAAGCTGGGCGGGCGTGAACGAGCGTTTGCCGATGCCGACGCCGATGTTGGCTGCCTTGTCCATCTTGAACTCAACGCGACCCGCTTTAACGGCCTTGATGCCAGCGGCGATATCGTCGGTCACGGTGCCGGACTTCGGGTTGGGCATGAGGCCCTTGGGACCGAGGACGCGAGCGAGCGTACGCACTTGCTTCATGGCTTCAGTCGTCGCGATGGCGACGTCGAATTCGAGCCAGCCTTCGTTGATCTTCGCCATGAGGTCTTGGAGGCCGGCGACGTCGGCGCCAGCGGCAAGCGCGGCTTCGGCGTTGTCGGTGAAGACAATCACGCGGACTTTTTTGCCCGAACCATTGGGCAGCGGCGTGGTGCCACGGACCATCTGGTCGCCTTGAGCGGCGTCTACGCCGAGGCGGAAGGACAACTCGACGGTCTCGTCGAACTTGGCCTTCGGGAATTTATTCAAGACTTCGACGGCTTCTTTAAGGCCGTAGTCCTTGGTGAGATCAGCGACTTGAAGGGCGCTGCGGTAGCGTTTGCTGGGTTTAGCGGGCATTAATGACTCCTTGCGGTGCGAACGTCCCGGAGGGGACTCCCGCGTTGAGTTGGGATTGTGACGGGAAAATTAGTCGATGACGTCGATGCCCATGTTACGGGCAGTGCCGGCGATGACTTTGATACCGGCGGCTTCGTCCTTGGCGTTCATGTCGGCCTTTTTGATCTTCCAGATCTCGGCGAGCTGCTTCTTGGTGACCTTGCCGACCTTGTCCTGATTCGGCTTGGCCGAACCGCTGGCGATATTGGCGGCCTTCTTGAGGAGGACCGACGCCGGAGGCGACTTGAGGATGAACGTGAAGCTCTTGTCAGAGAAGACCGTGATAACGACCGGCAGAATCATGCCGTTCTGGTCTTTGGTTTTGGCGTTAAATTCTTTGCAGAACGCCATGATGTTGACGCCTTGTGCACCGAGTGCGGGACCGACCGGAGGCGCGGGATTAGCGGCGCCAGCGGGGAGCTGGAGGCGGATGTAACCTTGGATCTTCTTAGCCATGATGAATGAAAAGGCGGGTGTTTATTGACGTAGGGTTCGGAGGGCGAACGTCGGCGGTTGCAAAGAGGGCGTCGCTTTATTCGGTAAGGCGTTGCACCTGCCAGTATTCGAGCTCGACCGGG
>CAMLSH010000482.1 GCA_946482625.1 uncultured Opitutaceae bacterium | reverse complement strand
GATCGGGCTCGCCCGGACGCACGCGGCGGAAATCGCCGAACTTCGTGATCGCGAGATCGCGCGTCACATTGACGTTGCGCAGGTGGAAACCGTCCTTGTTCGCGCCCGTGGTACCGTTGCCAACGAGGCGGATCGCGTGATCTGCGAACACACCCGCGAGCGCGCCCGCGTTTTTGATCGTACCTTTGACCGCACCGAGGCTGCCCGGCTTCGCGCCAAGCACCGGATCGATTTCGTCCGCAGTCGCCGGACGGAAAACGGTGAACCCCAGCGAACCCAGCTTCGCCTCTTCCAGTTCATCGCTGCCGCGCAGGACCACGAGAAACGGTTTCCCGTCACCGATATAGACCAGCGTCTTGAACTGTTTGTCGCCGGGCACCGAATACGGCGCCGCTTCCAACGCCGCGATTGTCACCACGCCTGGCGTGGCAAACTCCTCCAGCGCCCCCGCCGGCGCCGCGTCGGCCAGATCCTTCGGCACGATGCCGCTGGTGGCCTTCTCGCGATTCGCAGCGTAGCCGCTCTCTTCGTTGTAGATCACGTCGTCGTCGCCGATCTCGGCCGGGATCATGAACTCATGGGAAAAACTCCCGCCCATCACGCCCGTGTCCGCTTCGACCGCAATGGCCGTGGCACCGATGCGACGGAAGAACTTTTCGTACGCGCTCTTCATCGCGTGGTAGCTCTTGATCGCGCCGTCGTCGTTCGCGTCGAACGAGTACGCGTCCATCATGATGAACTCGCGCGCACGCATCAGGCCGAAACGCGGGCGGATCTCGTTACGGAACTTCGTGGCGATTTGATAAAAATTCTTCGGCAGGTCGCGGTAGCTCGTGATTTCCGCCTTAACCAGCGGCGTGATCACTTCCTCGTGGGTCGGTCCGAGCACGAACTCCGGATCCTTGCCCGCTCGCTTGCCCTCGCCCGCGCTGTCCGCGCGAAACATGATCTCGCGCGCCGCCGCCCAACGCGGTCCTTGCTCCCACAACTCGGCCGGATGCACATGGGGCATCCACAGCTCGATGCCGCCCGCGGCGTCGATTTCCTCGCGACAGATCTGCGTGATCTTCTGGATGGCCCGTAGACCGAACGGCATGTACGTGTACAACCCGCCGCCGAGCTTGCGCACGAGCCCCGCGCGCACGAGCAGCTTGTGCGAGGCGATTTCGGCGTCAGCCGGACTCTCTTTGAGCGTGGGAATAAAGAACTGGGACCAGAATTTCATGGAGCCCGCGACCGAAGCAGCGGCTCCGCGGTGGCGCAAATTTATTTGCGAGCCCGCCCGCCCGCCCGATTACTCCCGCCCTTCCGCACATGCCCGCTCCCACTCAGAAAAAGCCCTGGCCCATGAAATGGGTCGTCCTCGCAATCGTCATCGGCCTCGGCTCCTACACGTTCGTCACGCTAAAATTCCGCAAAGACCCGCAATCCGCGCATCGTCCCGTCGAAGACGCCAAGGAGCGTTTCACCACCACCCGCCTGCGCCAGGCCGGCTACGCGCGCATCGCCGTCAACGCCGAGCGCCCCGCCGATCCGGCAGCGACTCTCGCCAGCCTTGTTCGCCCGCTCGCCGAAGTTCTCGACGCGCCCGCCGGCGTACCCGCCGAACTCGCCGAGACCTTCGCGGAACTCCCGAAACTCCCCGATTCGTTTCAAAACGTCTCCGCTCCCGCCCGCCACGCGGCGATGCTCCCCTACTCGCTTCAATACATCTGCCAGTTGCCCGATCATCAGGAAGTGCTCGGCGAAACCCGCGTGTATGTGAAAGACAACCACATCGCCGTCATCACCGATTTCGACCGCATCGACAGCGACCTGCTTGCCCGCACGAAAGACTCTCCCGTCCTCCTCCAGTTGCCCGCCAGCATCTTCCGCTCGGGCGAAACCTTCGAAATCACGCTCGTCGGCAAAACCGCCTCCAAGCACTGGTCCCTGCAAGTGCATTGACGCCCCCGCTCGCATCGTCGAGAAACCCCGCACAACCTCCTCGATGAGCAACAGCGCCTCTCCCTCGGCCATCACGACCACGATCAAGCCGACCGACCTCCGCGGCATCCTTAAATACGTTCCGCGTTTTCAGGATCAGATCTTCGTCATCGCCATGGATGGCGCCATCGTCGCCGACGAAAATTTTGGCAACCTCCTCGTCGACATCGCCGTCCTCCGCAGCCTCGGCATCAAAGTCGTGCTCGTCCACGGCATCGGTCAGCAGCTCCAGGATCTTTCCACCTCGCGCGGCATCGCGATCACCGACGCGCACGGCACCGGCATCACCGACGCCGCCACGCTCGACCTCGCCATCCGCGCCTCATCGCGCGTGTCGCACGTCATCCTCGAAGGCCTCACGCAAAACACGTTGAAGTGCGCCATCACGAACGCCGTCCGCGCGCTCCCCGTCGGCATTCTCAAAGGCGTCGATCAACAATTCACGGGCCGCGTCGACCGCATAGACACCGAGTTCATCCTGACGCTCATCAACAAGAGCATCATCCCGATTCTCTCGCCTATTGGCTACGGCCCCGACGGCAAAGCCCTGCGCGTCAACTCCGACCTCCTCGCCGCCGAGATCGCCGAAGCGTTGCACGCGTCTAAGATCCTCTACCTCGCGCTCCAGCCCGGCCTCGAAATCAACGGCGAGGTGAAGCGCGAAATCTCCGTCGAGGCGTTGCGCGCAACGTTGAAGGAACACCCCGAGCACATCCCCGAGCACACGCGCAGCAAAGCTATCCACGCAATCAAAGCCATCGAGACCGGCACACCGCGCGTTCACCTCGTAGACGGCCGTATCTTCGACGGCTTGATCAACGAAATCTTCTCCAGCGAAGGCGTCGGCTCGCTCATCTACGGCAACGATTATCAACAGATCCGCCGCGCCAAACGCAGCGACGTGCGCTCCATCTACAACCTCACGCGCGGCGCCGTGAAGCGTGAGGAGCTCATCTATCGCACGCAGCAGGCCATCGAGAAAAACATCGATCAGTTCTTCG
>CAMLSH010000481.1 GCA_946482625.1 uncultured Opitutaceae bacterium | reverse complement strand
GTGAAACTGAAACGGCCATCCTGCGGGAGGCGCGTCTCGGAGACGTCGAGATTGGCCATGACCTTGAGGCGCGCGATAAAGGCGTCCTGAAGATCCTTGGGGATGAGGAGGAAGGATTGGAGAACGCCGTCATTGCGCATGCGGATGCGCAGGGATTTTTCGTCGGGTTCGAAATGGATATCGCTGGCGGATTTGCGCACGGCGGCGGCGATGATCTGCTCGACCGCACGGATCATGGGCGCGGTGTTGTCGTCGCCCTTGCGTCCGCTGATTTTCATCAGCTCGTCGATGGTCTGATCGAGCGAGCCCTCGCGATCATGGACGGCGGAAAGTTTTTCCAGGATGTCCGGCTTGGGCGCGGTGAGGACCTCGACTTTTAACCGGGTCAACTGCTCGACGCGGTCGATGGCGACGACGTTGAACGGATCGGCCATGACCACGGTCAGCGTATCGCCATCGCGGCGACACGGGATGATCACGGCCTCCTTGCAAAAATCGTAGGGAACCAGCGCGACGATTTCGGGAGCGATCTCGAGCTTCCCGATATTGACCGTCGGGGTTTGCGCATCCTGGGCGAGGAAGGCGGCGATGTCCTGCTCGGTGACGAAGCCGAGCGTTTGAAGGACGGCCCCGATCAGCTTGCCGGTGCGTTTTTGTTCGCGCAGCGCCAGCTCCAGCTGATGGGGCGAAATCAGCCCAGCCTCAAGCAACCGGTCGCCGAGGCGCTTCGGAGGTGCTGGAGGGGTGACGGTGGACATAAAAAGGCGGGCGCGGGCTCTGGCCCGCAGCCCGCTGAAAACGGTGACGTTTTAAAGAAGCGAATTCGCGTTAACCGGGCTTATTGGTGCGCGATGTAGATGTACGCGGTGGTGAGGCCGTTCACGGGAGCCGCATAGGCCACTTTGCCGTTGTTATCGGCGGCGGTGTTGCTCGTGGCGCTGAGCGCATCGCCATCGATCTTGAGACTGAGTTCACGTGCCTCGGCGCCGGTGAGATTCACGATGACCGCGGAGACGACGAGAGAACCGGTCGGTAGATTTACGTTGCCACCGTTTAGGCGAAAATTCGCACCAGCCGAAGTCGAGGGAGCCGTGGCGGCGGAGGTCAAACAGATGATACGCGTTTGGGCGCTCTGGTCGGATCCCCCCGTGGCCGTCCAGACACCGGTGGCGGCGGGGCGTGCCCAAGCGGCGCCAGTCACAAGGGCCGAACCAGGCTGCGTGCCGATCTTGGTCACGAAACGATTTTCCAGCATGCCCGCCGCGATGAGCAGGTCGTCTATGCGGGAATTCGCCGTCGTGGTCGGTATGGTGCCATACTTGCCGGCAAATTCAGATATTGCGGACTTCATCGCGCCAACCGAGCCCACGGCATTCGTGATGCGCGAGGAGGCGATCGTGGAGAAAACCTTCGGCACGATGACGACGGCGAGGATCGCGATGATGGCGAGAACGCCGATCATTTCGACCAAGCTGAAACCAGAACGGGAATGCGTGTGAATAGACCGATGGAAGGATTGTTTCATGGGGATTAAACTCTACCGATGGGACGTACTATATCGGCAGGCCCGCGCTCGACTTAAGAAAAAGCCTCATGGCAAATGCACGCGAGAAGCCGACCCGGGGAGTGTATCCGGTCGGAGCTACGACGCGCCATCCGGACATATACCCAGTGGCTTCCGCGCGGACGGCGACGACAGCCCCCAGACGAGATCGGGCAGACTCCCGACACAGCGTAAACAGGGCATGAAAAAACCGACGCCGGACGGCGTCGGTTTTGAGGAGACAGAAGGATAGTCAGCCAGCGGCTGACGCTTCCGGGAGCGCTCAGTAACGATAGTGCTCGGGTTTGTACGGGCCTTCGACGGGCACGCCGAGGTACTGCGCTTGGGCCGGGCTGAGCTTGGTGAGCTTGGCGCCGATTTTTTCGAGGTGCAGGCGGGCGACTTCTTCGTCGAGGTGCTTGGGCAGGCGATACACGCCGACCTTGTAGATGTCCTTGTTCTTCCAGAGATCGATCTGGGCGAGCGTCTGGTTGGTGAAGGAGTTCGACATGACGAACGACGGATGGCCGGTGGCGCAGCCGAGGTTCACGAGGCGGCCTTCGGCGAGCAGGTAGATCGTGTTGCCCTTCGCGAAGGTGAACTGGTCGTACTGCGGCTTGATGGTGACGCGTTTCACGCCCGAGGCCTTGTAGAGGCGGTCAACCTGGATCTCGTTATCGAAGTGGCCGATGTTACAGACGATGGCCTGGTCCTTCATCTTCTGCATGTGCTCGAGCGTGATGACGTCCTTGTTGCCGGTCGTGGTGACGTAGATGTCGGCGACACCGAGCGTGCTCTCGACCGTGTTGACCTCGAAGCCTTCCATCGCGGCCTGGAGGGCGTTGATCGGATCAACCTCGGTGACGATGACGCGGGCACCAAAGCCCTTGAGGGAAAACGCGGAGCCTTTGCCCACGTCGCCGTATCCACAAACACAGGCCACCTTACCGGCGATCATGACATCGGTCGCGCGCTTGAGGCCGTCGGCGAGGGATTCGCGGCAGCCGTAGAGATTGTCGAATTTCGACTTCGTGACGGAGTCGTTCACGTTGATCGCCGGCACGAGGAGTTTGCCCCGCTCGTGCAGCTGATAGAGGCGGTGAACGCCGGTCGTCGTCTCTTCGGAGACGCCGCGCCACTCCTTCACCATCGCGGTGAAGATGCCCTTCTGCGTTTTGCCGATCTTCTTGAGGAGGTCTTTGATGACCTGCTCTTCGTGCGAGGAAGACGCGGTTTTATACCAGTCGCTCCCCTGCTCCATCTCGTAGCCTTTGTGAAGAAGCAGCGTAACGTCGCCGCCGTCATCGACGACCATCTGCGGGCCTTTGCCACCGGGGAAGCTCACAGCTTTCCAGGTGAGGTCCCAATATTCTTCGAGCGTTTCGCCCTTCCAGGCGAAGACCGGCGTGCCGGTTTTCGCGATGGCCGCGGCGGCGTGGTCCTG
>CAMLSH010000480.1 GCA_946482625.1 uncultured Opitutaceae bacterium | reverse complement strand
CGGGCTCCGAACTGCTCGATCATATGTCGGGCAGCTTGATCCAAGTCGTAAGTAGAAATGCCGGGCTGAACCTTCTCTTTAAGATGATTCAAGACCGACGCGGCGATCGCGCAGGCTTCACGCATGCGCGCGACCCCTTCTTTATTTTTGATAGGGATCATATCAGGCCGCCAGAGCGCTGGTCTCAACGAGTGTGAGACCAAGAGCGCGGTAATGATCGACGACGGGATCGATGCTTGAATCGCTGACGATGAGGCCGTGAAGGCTTTCGTCGCGGGCATCGAGCCATTCGTCGAATACTTTTGCTTGGAGCAGCGTAGCCGGGAAGCCGGTAAGGGCGAAACCCGCATCAGGTTTGCGCGTCCAGAACCAACGGCGCATGAGCGCGAGCGTGGATTCTTCAGCGAGGGGTTTGCCCTGCTGAGCATGACGTTCGGCGGCTAAGCCGAGCGGCGTGCGGCGCGAAATCTCTTGTCGCAGTAGGCCGACAGGAGAGACGTGCTCAATATTCAAAGAACGAAGCTGGTCCATTAAGTTTTCCGAGGGAGAACCGGGCGAACCAGCGATGACTAACTTAATTTTGGCGGGAGCGCCGAAATAAGAAAAGAGGTCGGAAATTGCAGCCACTACGACCGAAGTAAAGAACCAATTAGGGCTGCTGGAGAAACTTTGCCGCCCAAGCGACAATACCGATCAGGAAAATCGTGCCGAGGACAAGCCAGAGCTTGCCGACGGTTTTCATATCGGCCGCTTCGCCAATGGCGCTGGCAGCCGAGGGATTGCGAGCGCGGATGCGGCCCTTCTTCAGGAAGCCGTCGTAATGGCGCTGCAAGAGGAAGGTCTCGATCTGCTTCATCGTGTCCAAAATGACGCCGACAGTGATCAACATGCCGGTGCCGCCGAAGAAGACCGCGATACGCTGTGGCACATCGAGCTCGTACAGAAGCACGTCTGGCATGACCGCGATGACGGTCAGGAAGATCGCACCGGCGAGCGTCATGCGCGTCATGATGAAATCGAGGAAGTTGGCCGTCGGTTCACCCGGGCGTACGCCTGGGATATAGCCGCCGTACTTCTTGAGATCATCGGCGATCTGGATCGGTTTGAACATCACCGAGACCCAGAAGTAGCTGAAGAAAAGGATCAGGAAGGTCATGAACGCGTAGTACGTCCAGTGGCCGCGGAGCAGGTTGTTCGACGCTTCGATCATCCACTTCCAGTTCATCGTGGCGCCGAGCCAGGAGAAGAGCTGCTGAGGGAAGAGAAGGATGGCGCTCGCGAAGATCACGGGCATGACGCCCGAGTAGTTAACCTTGAGAGGAAGGAAGGAGCTCTGCCCGCCCATGACCTTGTTGCCCACGACGCGCTTGGCGTACTGGACCGGGATTTTGCGCTGACCTTGGACCACCATGATGATGCCCATGGTCACGACGATGAAGCTGCCGATCATCGCGATACCTTCGAGGACGCCGAGTTTGGCGACGCCGATGGGAGCGAAGAAAAGTTGATACGTCGCGGTCGCGGCGCCGGGGATGTCGGCGAGAATACCGATCGTGATGAGGAGGGAAACACCGTTGCCGATACCGCGCTGGGTAATTTGCTCACCGAGCCACATGAGGAGCATGGTACCGGCGGTCATGAAGACGACGGACGTGATCAAGAACCACGTCTTCGATGCGATGACGATCGAGCCGTACGTGTTCACATCGTAGCCACTGAAAAGCCGGGCGGGGTTCTCGAGGGCGAGAATGAGCAGCGTACCCTGGATCAAACAAATGATGACCGTCGCGTAACGCGTGTACTGAGTGAGCTTCTGGCGGCCCACATCGCCCTCTTGCTGGAGGCGGCTGAGAGCGGGAACAACCGCGGTCATCAGCTGGAAAATAATCGAAGCGCTGATGTACGGCATGATGCCGAGAGCGCAGACCGCGCCTTTCACGAGAGCGCCGCCCGTGAACATGTTATAGAGACCGACCAAGGCTCCAGAGCCGGCCGCCGTTTGAGCGGCGAAGAAATCCTGCAGCGGCTTCGGATCGAGGCCGGGGAGCGGGATGTGCGCACCGACGCGCGCGACGAACAAAAGGGCCAACGTATAAAAGATACGTGAGCGCAGCTCGGGGATTTTAAGCGAGTTCGTGAATGCGGAGAGCACTGGTGGGGAGATGATGCGGTTGTGATGCGGGACCCTGATCAGAGAAATCGACCGGCGGGCAGATTTGCGGACGCCGGTCGAGTTCTACAAGTCGAACGTTGCCGGACTCAGGCGCTGATCGCCTGGCCGCCGGCCTTCTCGAGCTTGGCTTTGGCGGACTCGGAGAACTTGGCGGCCGTGACCTTCAGTGCGCGGCTGATTTCGCCGTCACCGAGGATCTTGAGGGCGCGACCATCGGCGCGAACGAAACCGTTTTGCGCGAGGACTTCGGAGTTCACTTCCGTGATCGACGCGTCGAGCTTGGCCAGATCGCCGACGTTCACCGTAGCGTACGTGGTGCGGAAGTTGTAGTTGTTGAAACCGCGGTGAGGGAGCTTGCGGTAAAGGGGCATCTGACCGCCTTCGAAGCCGGGGCGGATGCTGCTGCCGGAACGGGCAGACTGGCCTTTGCCACCGCGACCGGAGGTCTTGCCATGGCCGCCGCCTTCGCCGCAGCCGACACGTTTCTTGCGGTGGATCGCACCGGGGACGTTTTTGAGTTCGTGGAGTTTCATAGGATTCCTAGAGGCGCCCCACCCTGCTTTTTCGCGGGTGGGACTCGGATTTTTTAGAGAGAGGGAGAGGAGTGAGAACGCTCCGGTTTTTAACGCTGAACGCTCAGCGGGAAAAACCCGTTGAGCGTCAGCCTAAAACAAAGGAGCGGTCGCGCGGAGGCTTCTTAGACGGAAGCTTTGCGGACGTTTTTGATGTCCTGCGCGAGGCGGAGTTTCAGCAGGCCGTTGAGCGTGGCGTGCACGACGGCGATGTGGTTCGAGGAACCCATCGACTTCGTGAGC
>CAMLSH010000479.1 GCA_946482625.1 uncultured Opitutaceae bacterium | reverse complement strand
TCTGCGATGATCGCCATCGTGACACGTGACATATGCACAGGACTGTAAAGCCCGAGCGCGCTTTGCCAGCCGGAAACATGAACAAAGTTTCACTCGTCTGTGTCCTTTACGCGGTCCGCCCAGCCCTCTTTGCTGCGCCCTCTTCGTACGCATTCGTTCCTCTACCCACCATTCGTTATGAAATCCCTGCGTCTCCTTTTCCCCCTTCTTGTACTCGGTCTGATCGCCGGCTGCTCCAAAAAATCCGACTCCGCCTCAACTGGGCCGGCCACCCCTCCCGACAAGGTCAAGATCGGCTTCCTCGTGAAACAGCCCGAGGAACCTTGGTTCCAATACGAGTGGAAAGGCGCCGCCAAAGCCGCCGCCCAGTACGGTTTCGAGGTCATGGAACTCGGCGTGCAAGACGGTGAGAAAACCATGGCCGCCATCGACAACATCGCCGTCGCCGGCGCCCACGGTTTTGTCATCTGCACGCCCGACGTCCGCCTCGGGCCTCAGATCATGCGCCGCGCCAATGAAAAAGGCCTCAAGGTCGTCATGGTCGACGATCACTTCATCCAGGATGGCAGGCCGATGACCGACGTCCCCTACGTCGGCATGTCCGCCAGCCGCATCGGCACTCAGCAGGGCGAAACCCTCGCCGCCGAATTCAAAAAACGCGGCTGGGACATCAACGAAACCGGCGTCTGCGCCATCACGTTCGAAGAATTGGATACGGCGCGCGAACGCACCGACCACTCCATCGCCGCCCTCAAAGCCGCCGGCATTCCGGCCGAGCGCATTTTCAAAGCTGCGCAAAAAACCACCGACATCCCCGGCAGCTTCGACGCCGCTCAAGTCCTCCTTACGCAGCAGCCCCAGATCAAACGCTGGCTCATCCTCGGCATGAACGACAGCGCCGTCCTCGGCGCCGTCCGCGCCATGGAAAACCGCGGCTTCACCGCCGAGACCGCTGCCGGCATCGGCATCAACGGCACCGATTGCATCGACGAATTGAGCAAAGAAAAACCCACGCCTTTCTTCGGCTCCATGCTCGTTTCCGCCCCGCAGGAAGGTTTTCTCTCCGCCGAGATGCTCTACAAATGGATCAAGGACGGCACCCAACCTCCGCTCGACACCCGCACCGAAGGCATCCTCATCACCCGCGAAAATTTTCAGGAAGTCCTGAAGCGCGAAGGCATCACCGACTGATCGCCGCCTGCCCGCGCCGCCGCCATGATCCTCAATCTGCTGCTCTTCCTCGGCGCATTCCTGGCGGCAAAATCCCCCGAGGGACGCCTCCTCGCCGGCGCCCTCATCGGTGCGGTCAAGGGCGCGATCTACTTCATGACCACGCACAACGTCGTCATCGGTCTGCTGGCGGGCGCCGTGTTTTTCAGCCTGATGTTCGGCATCCTCACCTGCCTGCGCCTCATCAACAACGGGGAGCCGGTCGATCCGGTTTACCCCAGCCCAGGCATCAAAATCAACCGCCCGCTCGAGTGGCCCGTCGTCTGTCTCTCCCTGCTTGTCTGTACCTTCCTCTTCGGCGAAACGGCCATGTACCTCATGCTCGCCTGACCCGTCCGCACGCCTCTCATGTCGACCGCCACGCCCTACCTCGTCTTCGACGCCATCACCAAAACCTACCCCGGCGTGAAAGCATTGCGCGGCGTCAGCTTCGGTGTGCACGAGGGCACCGTCCACGCCCTCATGGGCGAAAACGGCGCGGGCAAATCCACGCTCCTCAAAGCCCTCAGCGGTGCCCACCAACCCACTACAGGCTGCCTCCGCATCGGAGGACAGGAACACGTTTTCCACTCCACCTCCGCCGCCATGGCCGCCGGCGTGGCCGTCATTTATCAAGAGCTCCATCTTGTCCCCGAGATGACCGTCGCCGAAAACATCTACCTCGGTCACCTCACCCAGCGCGGCGGCCTCGTGAACCGCTCCCGTCTCCGCGAACTGGCTACACAACAACTCCGCCGCCTCGGCGAAGACATCGACCCCGACACCAAGCTCGCCCACCTCCCCATCGGCCAGCGGCAGATGGTCGAGATCGCCAAAGCCCTCACCCGCGGCGCCAAGATCATCGCCTTCGACGAACCCACCAGCTCCCTCTCCGCCCGCGAGATCGATAAACTCTTCGCCGTCATCAACGACCTCCGCCGCGAGGGCTGCGCCATCCTCTACGTGACGCATCGCATGGAGGAAGTCTTCCGCCTCTGCGACGCCTGCACCGTCCTCCGCGACGGCGCCCACGTGAAAACCTACGAGTCGCTCAAAGCCATCACGCCCGACGTCCTCGTCCGCGACATGGTCGGCCGCGACATCGCCGACGTCTACGGCTACCGCCCCCGCTCCCACGGCGAACCCGCCCTCGAAGTCGAACGCCTCTTCGGCCCCGGCCTCAACGCGCCCGCCTCGTTCGCCGTCGCGCGCGGCGAGATCCTCGGCCTCTTCGGCCTCGTCGGCGCCGGCCGCACCGAACTCCTCAAACTCCTCTTCGGCGCCACCCCCGCCACCGCCGGCTCGCTCCGAATCCACGGCTCCACTACGCCCGTCCGCCGTCCCGCCGACGCCATCCGCGCCGGACTCGTTTACTGCACCGAGGATCGCAAAAAGGAAGGCATCGTCCCCGTCCTCTCCGTTCAGGAAAACTGCAACATGTCCGCCCGCCGCCACCACGTCCGTCTCGGCGGCATCATCAACGAAACCTGGGAACGCACCAACGCTCGCCACCAAACCGCGTCCCTCGCGGTGAAGACGCCGTCGCTCGAGCAGCTCATCAAAAATCTCTCCGGCGGAAATCAGCAAAAAGTCATCCTCGGCCGCTGGCTTTCTGAAGACGTGAAAGTCCTCATGCTCGACGAACCCACCCGCGGCATCGACGTCGGCGCGAAGAGTGAAATCTATTCCCTCATCTTCAAACTCGCCGCGGGGGGCGTGGGCGTGCTCGTCGTGTCGAGCGACCTCCCCGAAGTCCTCGGCCTCGCCGACCGCCTCCTCG
>CAMLSH010000478.1 GCA_946482625.1 uncultured Opitutaceae bacterium | reverse complement strand
GGTGAGACGATGGTCGTGTTGCTCTGCGCGGGTAATCGCATCGCCATCCCGGATTTCACTGCCGGTCTCGGCGCGTTCACCCAGCCCGTCCACACGATGACAGGCATTATCGCCCAGGAGATGGGCGAGGTGGTCAACGGCAGCATCCATTATCGCGCGCTCTTTGTCGTAGGCATCGGCCTCTTCTTCCTGTCGCTGCTGATCAACTACGTGGCGCAGCTCATCGTGCGCCGTTACCGCGTCTCGATCGGATAAACCGTCATGAGCAACAACGCCGCCAATCCTTTCGCCGCCAAGCCCAGCTTTAGTCGCACGGCCGAAAAAGGACTGTTCTGGATCTTCCGCCTCGCGACCTACGCGGTGCTGCTCTGCGGCGCGCTCGTCTTCGGAGACATCTTTATCAAAGGCTCGCGCACGGTCTTCAAAAGCGAGTTTCCCTTCGTCAACACGACCTTCCTTACGCAAGCGCCCGAGTCGCTCTACGTTTTCGAGTACAAGGGCGAGAAATTCGAGATGGGCGACAAGGAGTTTCGCGCCTTTCGCGAGAAGGAAGAGGCCGACGCGAAAGCCAACTCGCAGCCTGCGCCCGCGTTTAAAATCAAAGAGAGCATCGTGTACTCCGCCGGCGGCATCTGGCCGTGCATTGTGGGCACGGTGCTGCTGGTCGTGGGCTCGATGACGATCGCGTTGATCCTCGGTGTCGCCAGCGCAATCTACCTGAGCGAATACGCGAAGGAAGGGCCGGTCGTGCGCATGATCCGGCTCTCGATCATCAATCTCGCCGGTGTGCCCTCGATCGTTTTCGGCCTTTTTGGCTTCGGCATGTTCGTCATTTATTTCGGGTGGAACGTCTCGCTCATCGCGGGCTGGTTCACGTTGGCGTTCATGGTGCTGCCGGTGATCATCACCGCATCGGAAGAGTCGCTCAAAGCCGTGCCGAAAGGTTTCCGCGAAGGCTCGCTCGCGCTCGGTGCGACGAAGTGGCAGACGATCCGCAAGGCGGTGCTGCCGTACGCGCTGCCCGGTATTTTGACCTCGTCGATTCTCGGTATCGCGCGTGTCGCGGGCGAGACGGCGCCGATCATGTTCACCGCGGCCTACGTCGTGCGCGATAAGCTCCCATGGGATGTGGAAAAGGTGAGCGATTTCTTTTTCCAAGGCGTCATGGCGCTGCCGTACCACATCTACGTCGTCAGCTCCAAGATCCCGCAAAACGAGTACACGGAGCGCGTCCAGTACGGCACCGCCTTTGTCTTTCTGGCCATCGTCGCGGGCATCGCGATGGCGTCGATCATGCTCCGCAACAATCTCCGCCGCCGCTACAAATGGTGAACGCCACGCCCAAACTTTCTACGCCTCCCATGGAACCGACTTCCGCCGCCGCCACGCCCGCCCGACGCACCATCAACGTGCCCGAGCGCTCTGCGCATCTCGCCCCCGCCAAGACGCTCATCGCCATCGAGCAGCTCGATTTTTATTACGGCGCGAAACAAGCGCTCTTCGACATCAACCTCGCGCTCGACGAGAAGCGCGTCACCGCGTTCATCGGGCCGTCGGGTTGCGGCAAGTCCACGCTCCTGCGCTGCATCAACCGCATGAACGATCTGATCGACGGCACCGCCATCAAGCGCGGCTCGATCAAGATCCGCGACATCAACATCCACCGCCCGGATATCGACGCGATCGAGCTGCGCAAACGCGTCGGCATGGTTTTCCAGAAATCGAATCCGTTTCCGAAATCGATCTACGAAAACATTACGTACGGCCTGCGCATCCAAGGCATCAGCAACAAGGCCCGCCTCGACGAAGTCGTGGAGAAATCCCTGCGCGGCGCCGCGCTGTGGGACGAAGTCAAAGATCGTCTGCACGAGAGCGGACTCGGCCTCTCCGGCGGTCAACAGCAGCGCCTCTGCATCGCCCGCGCCATCGCCGTCGATCCGGAGATTCTCCTAATGGACGAGCCGTGTTCCGCGCTCGACCCGATCGCGACGGCGAAGGTCGAAGAGCTGATTCACGAGCTGAAGAAACAGTTCACGATCATCATCGTGACGCACTCGATGCAGCAGGCCGCGCGCTGCTCCGACAAGACGGCGTTCTTCTACATGGGGAAACTCATCGAGTACGCCGACACCAAGACGATCTTCATGAACCCGGCCAATCCGCAGACTGAGGCGTATGTCTCCGGTCGCTTTGGCTAATGAGCAAACTTGAATCGCAAAGACGCAAAGAGGCGAAGCCAGGCCAGAGATTCGCACTTGTTGTCATTTTCACTTTCGCACTTTGCGCAGAACTTTGCTTCTTCGCGTCTTCGCGAGTCCCAATCATCACGCCCCGCTGAATAGAACATGAAACGCTTCTTCGATACCGAACTGGAAACCTTCCGCTCGCATCTGCTCCTCATGGGCGAGAAATCCATGGAGCAGGTCCGCCAAGCGCTCAAGGCCCTCGTCGAGGGCAACATCGCGCTCGCCGATCAGGTCATCGCGGCCGACGACGAGATCGACCAGCTTGAGATGAGCATCGATGACGAGGCGATCCGCTACATGAACTTGCGCGCGCCCATCGCGACGGAGCTCCGTCTGGTGATCGTCGGCATGAAGGCGTCGCACGATCTGGAGCGCGTGGGCGACGAAGCGACCAGCATCGCGAAACGAGCAGTGAAGCTCGCCGCCGAGCCGCCGCTCAAGCCGTACGTAGACATCCCGCGCATGGCTAACATCGCACTGGAGATGCTTCGTGACGCGTTGGATTGTTTTCTCAACAGCGATGAAGCGAAGGCGTTGGCCGTGGTGCGCCGCGACTCAGAGGTCGATTCGATCAACAAGCAGCTCTACCGCGAGCTCACGAGCTACATGATCGAGCGTCCGCAATCGATCAGCCGCGCGCTGGAGCTGATGTTCATTTCAAAATCCATCGAGCGTATCGCCGATCACGCGACGAATATCGCGGAGGAGATGGTGTTCCTCGCGCACGCGAAAGACATCCGGCACAGCGACGAACTCAAAAAAGGCGG
>CAMLSH010000477.1 GCA_946482625.1 uncultured Opitutaceae bacterium | reverse complement strand
TGTCACGTATTACGTGACACTGGCGTTTTGACGGGCGCAGAGCCGGGCGAGGTTCAGGCGCGTCAGAAGAAAGCGGGAGCGCAAGGGAGAATCTCCCGTTGACAAAGGTGCTAGGAGAAAAGTCAGTGCCGGGCGCATGGCTAATCCGTTTCTCGAAACCGCCTTCGAAATCCACTGGTCGCAGCTCACTCCGGAGCACGTCGTTCCGGCGATCGATCGGTTGCTGACAGAAGCACAGGTCGCCATCGACGAGATCGCGGCGCGGGACCTAAAGGCGGTCACCTTCGAGAACACGTTTCTCGCGTTGGAACAGGCGACCGAGCCACTGAATCGGGCGTGGGGAAAGGTGACGCATCTCCAATCGGTCGCGGACTCGCCGGCGCTTCGGGAAGCACACAATGCGATGCTGCCGAAAGTATCGGCTTTCTTCGCACGCATCCCGTTGAACGCGGCGCTGTGGGAGCGGCTGCGCGCGTTTTGGAACACGCCGGCGGCCGACGAACTCACCGGCGTGCAACGGCGCTATCTGGAGGAAACCGTCGCCGATTTTCGGCAGCAAGGCGCGGATCTTCCGGTGGAAAAGCGCGCACGCTTCGAGGCGCTGCAAAGCGAGTTGGCGCAGCTCACTCAAAAATATTCGGAGAACGTTCTCGATGCCACGAATGCATGGGAACTGATCGTAGAGGACGAGGCGCGGCTGGCGGGCCTGCCAGATCACGCGAAGGCCGCCGCCCAGCGAAGCGCGGAAGCGAAAGGACGCGGCACGGCGGAAAAGCCGGCGTGGCGGTTCACGCTGCACATGCCGTCGCAAGAGCCGTTCATGACGTATCTGGAAGACGGAGACTTGCGTCGCGAGATGTGGACAGCGGCGATTGCCGTGGGTGCGAAAGAGCCGCACGACAACACGCCGCTGGTTCCGCGCATCCTGGCGTTGCGCGCGGAGAAGGCCACACTGCTCGGGAAGGCGAATTTCGCAGACCTCACCCTGGAGCGGCGCATGGCGAAGTCGTCGGCGACGGCGCTCGCGTTCGTCGAGGACATGATTGCGCGCGCACAGACGGCGTTCGGGCACGAATGCCAGGAGCTGGAGGAGTTCAAGGCGCGCACCCTCGGCGCCTCGATCGGCCGGCTCGCGCCGTGGGAACTGGCCTATTGGGCGGAAAAGTTGCGCAAAGTCCGGTACGATTTCGACGAAGAGGCGCTGCGGCCTTATTTCCCGATGGACCGCGTCATCGCCGGACTTTTCGAGCTGGCGGGACGCGTATTCGGATTGCGGATCGCCGAGCGGCCCCCGGGCTCGGCGGAGGTCTGGCATCCCGAGGTGAAATTCTACGAGATGCACGACGCAGCGGAGCGGCACGTGGGCTCATTCTACGCGGACTGGCATCCCCGCGAATCGAAACGCGGTGGCGCGTGGATGAACTATTTGATCACCGGCGGACCGCGTCCGGACGGCACCCGCGCGCCGCACCTCGGACTCATCTGCGGCAACATGACGCCGCCCGTGGAAGGAAAACCAGCGCTGCTCACGCATCGCGAGGTGCAGACGATTTTCCACGAGTTCGGTCATCTGCTGCATCACCTGCTGGGCGAGGTGCAGATCAAGTCGCTCAATGGTGTGAACGTCGCGTGGGACTTCGTGGAGCTGCCCTCGCAGATCATGGAGAACTGGTGCTGGGAACGCGAAGGGCTGGATCTGTTCGCGCGGCATCATGAGAGCGGTGCGCCGATTCCGGAGGCGATGTTCACCAAGATGATCGCCGCGCGAAATTTTCGCTCGGCATGCGCGGTGATGCGCCAGATGGCGTTTTCGAAAATGGATTTATTGCTCCACGCGCGACCCGAGCTTGTGGCGAGACATCCCGGTGACATCGAGGTCATCGCGCGCGCCGCCATCGCGGATAGTTTGATCCCAACCGAGCCGCCGGCGCCCACGATCGTGAAGCGGTTCACGCACCTGTTCTCCGACCCGGTCGGGTATGCGGCGGGTTATTATTCCTACAAGTGGGCGGAGGTGCTCGATGCGGATGCGTTTACGCGTTTCCAAAAGGAGGGCGTTTTCAACCGCAAGGTGGGCGCCGCCTTTGTCGATCATGTCCTGAGCCGTGGAAACGCGGCGGACCCGGCCGAGCTTTTCCGGGGTTTCATGGGACGCGATCCGGACCTAGCTGCGCTGTTGAAACGGTGCGGATTGGTCGCCGCCTAGGATTTCATTCTAATTTCCGGAGCGTTTTCCAAACCGGGCCCGGCGACTTGCCAAAATCGGATTTCTGAGGATTTCAGAGGCACCTGATTTTTCTACTTCCACTATGACTACACTCCTCGCTTTCGGCTATTTCCTCCCCACGTGGGTAATCCTGGTGTTGCTGCTGCTGTCCTTCGTGTTCGCGCTTTACGCGCAGACGAAGGTGTCCAGCGCCTACAGCAAGAACGCCCAGATCCCGTCGCGCGGTCGGATCACCGGCCGTGAAGCGGCACAAGCGGTAATGGCCCGCGCGGGCATCACCGACGTTTCGATTGAAGAAACCGGCGGCCACCTGACCGACCACTATGACCCGATGCACAAGCGGCTCGTGCTGTCGTCGGAGAACTATCGTGGAACGAGTCTCGCCGCCCTCGGCGTCGCGGCGCACGAAGCCGGTCACGCGATCCAGCACAAGGTCGGCTACTCGATGTTGAAGACTCGCATGGCCTTGGTGCCGATCACGCAAATCACGTCGCAGATCCTCCCGTTTATCATGATCGGCGGTTTCTTCTTCGGTGGCCTGGGAGGCATGATGCTCGACATCGGTATCCTGTGTTACGCGGTGCTGACGCTTTTTCACATGGTCACGTTGCCAGTGGAGTTCGATGCGAGCCGTCGCGCGAGAGTTGAGCTCGCGGGCCTCGGAATCATCGAACGCGATGAGGAGCCGGGCGTCACCGAAACGCTCAACGCCGCCGCACTCACCTACGTGGCCGCCTTCCTCACCTCGCTGCTGCATCTCCTCTACTTGCTGTCGATGCGCCGCGACGACTAGGGCACGTC
>CAMLSH010000476.1 GCA_946482625.1 uncultured Opitutaceae bacterium | reverse complement strand
CGGGCAGGTGGCGGAGCGTGAGCGGGAGCTCGATGTTTTTGGATACATCGAGCCAGGGGAGGAGCGCGGGTTCCTGGAAGACGAAGGCGGTTTCCTCGGTGCTGTGGCCCGGAGGTTGGCCGGCGATCTGGATCTCGCCGGTGGAAAGCGGCGTGAGTCCGGCGAGGAGGCGGAGGAGGGTGGATTTTCCGCAGCCGCTCGGACCGATGAGGCTCACGAAATCGCCGCGCTCCGCAGTGAAGCTGAGGTTGTCGAGGACGAGCGGGCCATCGCCGAAGCGTTTGCTGACGGCGCGGCAGTCGATGACGGCGGGCGGTGGCGGAGGCATGGGCACGGGCTAGCTCTTACGAGTGAGCGTGCGGTGGCCAGCGTGGAATTTGCGGCGGCGAAAGGAGGCGACGGTAGTTTGGCGTTGGTGTTAGGGGAAGACGGGCGGCTCGTGGCTACGGCGCGTCAACGGCGGTGTCGGGGACTATCTTGAGAATCAAAGTTTGCTCGTCGGTTTTGTCGCCGTGGCGGAGGCGGACTTTGATCGGGAGGTCGCCTTGCGGGATGCCGAGGCGGGAGGTCATCGGCTCAAACCGCGTGGTTTGTCCTGGAGCCAAGGATACTTTGGCGGGCTGGACGGCGAAGTTGCCGAGCAGGGAGCTGAATTCGAGAACCTCGATTTCGAGCGGGTCCGCGCCGTCGTTCGTGAGCGAGAGGTGGAGTTGCACGGCGGGATTGTTTTCGGTGCGGGCGCGTGCGCCGACGGGAGACGCACTGGGACCTTCGCCGTCGAAGTCGGGGCCGCCTCCACCCGGACCGCGGCCACCGCCACCACCGCCGCCAACTCCAACAGGCCCCATGCCGGCGCTTGCGCTGAAACCGCCACCGCCGCCTCGCGGTCCACGGCCTTCGCCGCGCGCACCACCGTCAGCGCCACCCGGGCGGCCGGGACCGCCGGGGAAGTTGGCGCGACCGAAACGCACGGAGGCGGAAAGCTGCGCGTCGAAAAATTTACCGGAGGCCTCCATCGCGGGCACGTGGATGGGCTGGGGGCCGCCGTTGGGCCCGCGTGGAGGGCCGGAGCGGCAGGCGGCGGCACCGAGGGCGACGATGGCGGCGAGGCTCAGCGAGGTGAGCCGACGCGAGGTGCGAAAGGAAAGCGGACGAGGAGAATTCATGACGGAAAAACATGCGGGCTGGGCGTCCGCAACAAGCTGCCTTCCGTGTACAAGCGGGAGGTTGGAATTGTTCCGGTGCATGTGCTCAATCGCGTTGTTGAACGGATGCGCGGGCGCTCAAAAGCCCCCTTGCCACCGTTGTCGGCGATTGCAAAGTTCGCCCCTTCATGAGCACCAGCAACACCGTCAAAATCTACGACACAACCCTTCGCGATGGAACCCAGGGGGAGGGCATTAGTTTTTCGGTGACGGATAAGCTGCTGATCGCCGAGCGGCTGGATCAGTTTGGGGTCGACTATATCGAGGGCGGTTTCCCCGGTTCCAATCCGCGCGACATCACGTTTTTTCAGGAAGCGAAGAATTTGAAACTGAAGCACGCGAAGCTGGCGGCGTTTGGTTCAACGCGGCGCGCAGGCGCGAAGGCGTCGGAAGATCCGCAACTGAAGCTGCTCGTCGATAGCGCGATGCCGGTGACGACGATCGTGGGCAAAACCTGGACGTTGCACGTGACGGAAATCATCCGCACGACACTCGAAGAGAATCTCGCGATGATCGAGGATTCAGCGGCGTATCTCGTCGCGCAAGGCCGTGAGGTGATTCACGACGCGGAGCATTTTTTTGACGGATACAAAGCGAACCCGGACTACGCGTTGCGCACACTTGCGGCGGCGCTCAAGGGCGGCGCGAGCAACCTGACGTTGTGCGACACGAATGGCGGTACGCTGGTCGAGGATTTCAAGGACATCGTGGCGCGCGTGATCAAGGAATTCGGCGCAGACAAAGTCGGCGTGCATTGCCATAACGACAGCGGGCTCGGCGTGGCGCTTTCGCTCGCGGGCATCAGTGCCGGTGCGTCGCTCGTTCAAGGAACGGTGAACGGTTACGGCGAACGCACGGGCAACGCCGACCTGATCACGATTCTGCCGAGTTTGTTTTTGAAGATGGGCAAGACGGCGCCGTGCGCGAAGAACCTCGATCAGCTCCGCGATCTTTCGCTGTACTTCGACGAGCTCGCGAATCTGAGGCCGAACACGAAAGCGCCGTACGTGGGCTTGTCGGCGTTCGCGCACAAGGGTGGATTGCACGCCAATGCGGCGCAGAAGGTGAAGAGCAGCTACGAGCACATCGAGCCGGCGCTGGTTGGAAATCGCACCCGCGTGCTCGTATCCGATATGGCGGGACGCAGCAGCATCGCGATGAAGGCGAAGGAGCTCGGGTTCGAGCTCGACGAGAAGTCGGAGGCGATGAAAGGGCTGATCGAGGAGTTGAAGGAGCTGGAATTCCGCGGGTACGAGTTCGAGGCGGCGGATGCGTCGCTCAAACTGCTGTTGCGGAAATGGCTCGGGCAGAAAAAATCGTTTTTCGAAATCGAAGGCTATCGCGTGATCATCGAGCGCAAGGGCTCGGATCTACTGGCCGAGGCGACGGTGAAATTGAAGGTGAACGGGCAATCGTATCACACGGTGTCCGAATGTACCGGGCCGGTCGGTGCGCTCGACAAGGCGCTGCGCCTCGCGCTGGAGCCGGTGTATCCGCAACTCAAGGAGACGTCGCTCAAGGATTTCAAGGTACGCATCCTCGACAGCAAGGCGGGCAGCAACGCGCGCACGCGGGTGTTAATCGAGACGGGCGACGGACATTCGCTTTGGGGCACGGTCGGCGTGAGCGACAACGTCGTTGATGCGAGCTGGGAAGCGTTGCGGGACTCGGTGGAGTATAAGCTGAGTCAGAGCTGAGCGCGGCGCGGGGCCGCCCGCGCTGTTGAAGGAGAGGAGTTTAAGGCGAGACGGAGCCGACGGGGACGTCGGCGCTCCCGGGTCAGAGCAGCGGGGCGAGGAGGCGGCTGAGGTCTTCGGCGATGCCGGTGAGGATG
>CAMLSH010000475.1 GCA_946482625.1 uncultured Opitutaceae bacterium | reverse complement strand
GCGATCTCTTCGCACCTTCGCGTCTTTGCGATTCAACTCCGAAACATTCGGCGCCGTTTGCCTAAAAAGCCGTCTCTCACTTCCCCAACTCCGCCGCCATCTCCTTCGCGAAGTACGTCAGAATCATGTCCGCGCCCGCCCGCTTGATCGCCAGCAACGACTCATGGCGCACCCGCGCCAGATCGAGCCAGCCTAGCTGCGCCGCCGCCTGGATCTGCGCGTACTCTCCAGAAACCTGATACGCCGCGAGCGGCTTCTTCGTCGCCTCGCGCACATCGCGGATGATGTCCAGGTACGCGCCCGCCGGTTTCACCATCAACACATCCGCGCCTTCCGCCTCGTCGAGCAACGCCTCGACAATCGCCTCCCGCCGATTCGCCGGGTTCAGCTGGTACGTGCGTTTATCCAGCGCGTGCGTGCCCGCGGCTTTCGCGCTGCCCACCGCATCGCGAAACGGTCCGTAGTACGCCGACGCGAATTTCGACGAGTACGCCATGATCGCCGTGTCCGTGAAACCCGCCGCATCCAGCCCGCGCCGGATCGCGCCCACGCGCCCGTCCATCATGTCCGACGGCGCCACGAAATCCACGCCCGCCCGCGCATGCAGCACCGCCATCTTCACGAGCACCGCCACCGTCGCGTCATTCGCCACGTCGCGTCCATCCGCCGTCAGCAAACCGTCGTGCCCGTGCGTCGTGTACGGATCGAGCGCGATGTCTGTCATCACGACGAGCTCCGGCAACGCCTTCTTCACCGCGCGCACCGCGCGCAAAATCAACGCATCCTCATGCAACGCCGCCGAGCCGCTGTCGTCTTTGTATTTGGCATCCAACTTCGGAAACAACGCCACCGCCGGCACGCCTAACTTAGCCAGCGCGCGGCATTCTTTCACCAGATCAACGATGTTTAGCCGCGCGACGCCCGGCATCGACCCGATCGGCTCTGGCTCACCTTTGCCGTCCACGACAAACAGCGGCGCGATAAAATCCGCCGGCCGCAGCACGGTCTCTTCAACCAGCGCGCGCACAGAAGCATTGCGACGCAAACGACGCGGACGAACGGCAAGATCGAGTTTGAAAGAGTCAGCCATGATCGGAAAAGAGGCTCGCGACTAAAGCGCCCAACGCCACACCCCGCCACCTCGAATTTCCCTCAAAAACGCTATTCCGCTGCTCGCCCATTTCCTATAGCCGTCTTCCTTCGTCTCCATGCCGATCACGCTCCACGACTCGTTGACCCGCCAGCCCAAGGCTCTCGCGCCCTCGCACCCCGACGGCGTCTACCGCTTCTACAACTGCGGCCCGACCGTCTACGCCCCCGCGCACATCGGCAATTTCCGCACCTTCGTGGTCAACGACGTCCTCCGCCGCCTCCTCGAACTCGAGTTCGGCCCCGGCAAAGTGAAACACGTCCGCAATCTCACCGACGTCGACGACAAGACCATCCGCCGCGCCCGCGAAGAGAACCGCCCGCTCGCCGAAGTCACCAAACAGTGGACCGATAAATTCCACGCCGACTGCGACGCCCTCAACTGCCTTCGCCCCCACGTCGAGCCCGCCGCCACCACGCACATCAAAGAGCAGGTCGATATGATCGACGTGCTCATGCACAAAGGAAACGCCTACCGCGCCGCCGATGGCTCAGTGTATTTCAAAGTCTCCTCGTTCGACGGCTACGGCGCGCTCTCGCGCGTCAAGGAACGCGAACTCCAGCTCGGCTCCGCCCTCGCCGGAAAATCGCAGGCCGCCGACGCCGACGAAAAAGAAGACGTCTCCGACTTCGCCCTCTGGAAAGCCCACAAACCCGAAGACGGCGACAATGCATGGGACAGCCCCTGGGGCCGCGGCCGCCCCGGCTGGCACATCGAGTGCAGTGCCATGAGCAAGAAACACCTCGGCGACACCATCGACCTCCACACCGGCGGCGTGGACCTGCTCTTCCCGCACCACGAAAACGAAATCGCCCAAAGCCAGTGCTGCAACGGCACCACCTTCGCGAACCACTGGTACCACAGCGAACACCTCCTCGTGGACGGCAAAAAGATGAGCAAGTCGCTCGGCAACCTCTACACGCTCGACGACCTCAAAGCCAAAGGCGTCAGCCCGATAGCCCTCCGGTACGCCCTCCTCGCCGGTCATCCGCGCAAACAACTCAACTTCACGCTGGACCAACTTCATGCCGCAGAGAGCGCGTTGAAAACGCTCCGCGACTATCGGTCTACACTGCCTGAAAACAGCACCGCCGCGCACGACACCTTCGGCCACGTCATCACCGCGCTCCACGACGACCTCAACACGCCCGCCGCGCTCGGCGCACTTTTCACCGTGGTAAACCGCAGAGGCGGCGAAGCAGACCGTGCGTCTTTCGACCGCGCCATGTTCGCGCTCGGTCTTGATCTTAAATCTGCGGAACCAGCTCGGAAAACTGTTCAGATTTCTTTTCAGGGGTCAGCGTCACTGTCGATAACCGGGCACACGGTGACGTACGTCGGTGATTCTTCCGATGACGTTAAAGATCTTGCGCGAAAACGCTGGGCCGCCAAAGCCGCCAAAGACTTCAAAGCCGCCGACGCCCTTCGCGCCGAACTCGCCGCCGCCGGCTGGTCCATGCTCGACCGCAAAGACGGCTACTCCCTCGAACCGTTGAAGAAATAGCCGCTCTCCACCGCCACAGAGAACACGGAGCGCTGACACAAAGTTCACAGAGTCACGGAAAACCTCGGTATTCCATTTCCGAACTCGGCTCGTCCCCTCCGACCTCTGTGCCCTCTGTGTCCGAGCTCCGTGTCCTCTGTGACCCACTCCGACTCCGCGTGGATCGTCCTTAGCGTCTCCGCCTTTGCGTCTTGGCGTCTTCGCGATTCTACCTCTCTTTTCTCCCTTCCGGCCCTGCAACCGTACGCAGGACCAAAACCAAATACCACCATGTCGATGACACCGCTCGAAGAACTCCGCCACTCTGGTTCGCACATCCTCGCGACCGCCGTCCTTCGCCTCTTCCCAGACGCGAAACTAGACATCGGACCTCCGACCGACACCGGTTTCTACTACGACA
>CAMLSH010000474.1 GCA_946482625.1 uncultured Opitutaceae bacterium | reverse complement strand
CACGAGGACGACCGCTGCATCGTCATCCACGACATCCAGCCCCAGGCGCCCGTCCATCTCCTCATCATCCCCAAAAAACTAATACCGCGCGTCGGTGAATCCACGCCCTCAGATGAAGCGCAGCTCGGCCACCTCCTCGTGACCTCCGGTGTGCTCGCGAAAAAACTCAACCTCGCCCGCGGTTACCGTCTCGTGATCAACCACGGCCCCGACGCCTGTGAAAGCGTCCCGCACCTCCACGTCCACCTCCTCGCCCAACGCCAGATGAGCTGGCCCCCGGGCTGATCAGCGTCAGTCACTCTGCTCCCACGGTTCATCTCTCATAGGCCCTATCAGTCCCATCGGCCCCATAGGACCTATTCCTCTTCCGCCGGCCATCACGCCCACGCTCACCGCTTCGGGCAGCTCGCCCCATCAAACCACGTCCCCTCCACATACGTCGTCGTCGGGATCTCCGGCACGCCGTATTTATTGTGTTGGAGCTGCCCCGCCAGAATCTCCACCGCCAGCCCGCCTACCGTCGCGTGATTCTGCCGCACGCCCGCCATCGCGCCCGCGCTGTCCTCGAGGAAAACATCCACTAGCGCCACATCGCGCGGCACCTTGAGTTTCAACTCCGCCAGCGCCGGTTGCACGAACGACGCTTTGCTCACGATCACCTCCGGTTTGTACTTTTTGAACCAGCGGTGAAACGCCTCCGTCGGCACCACCACGTCCGGCTTACCCTCGCCCATCCACGCCTCCACCGGCTCCGCGTCGGGAAACATGAACATCGGGATGCGCTCGCTCTCCGCGAGATTCACCTGCTCGCACAAAAATCCCGCCGTCCACAGATGGTCCACGCTGTGGTCCCACCCGCGGTGCATCACGAATCCGATTCTCCGATACCCCAGCGCCATCAACCGCTGCATCGCCAGCCGGATGATATCGCACTGATTGTTCGTCACGTTGTGCAACCGCGGCTCGTGAGGAAAATAGTCGATCTTCACCGCGCTGAACCGCTCCCAATCGAAGTGCAGTCCCACGTCGATCTCGCGCACGTGCGAGGCGATGATCAGCCCGTTGATCCCGCGCGAATATAAAATCCGGCTCAACCGCCCGTGCGTCAGCCCCGGCTCGCGCATCCAGAAATGCTCGAGGTGATACCCCAGCTCCTCCGCCTTCGCCAAAGCCCCCGCATAGAAATCCGGATGCGCCGTCACCTTCTTCCACCCCAGCCGGCTGTTCCAGTTCGTCACATACGCCAGCGTCGGCGGATTCCGCCGCGTCATGATCCGCCCGCGATACGCCACCAGCGCCTTCAACAACGGATCCGGCGCGTACCCCAGCTTCTCCGCCAGCGCCTTGATCCGCGCCCGCGTCTCCTCCGGCAGACGCGGATTGTTCCGCAACGCCAGCGACACCGTCGTCACGTGAACCCCGGCTTCCTTGGCCACATCCAGCAACGTCACGCGTCGTTTGTTCATGCGCAGCCCGATGCCGCGCCCTCCGCCCCGCCTCAAGTCTAAAGTTAGTACCTTCCGTCTGATTGCGCCGTTTCCGCCGCGCCCGTTCCATCCGTCCTCGCAAAACCCCATGCCCTCCGCGTCGCCGTCCGCCACGTCCGAAAGTTACCACACGCAGCACTCGCCCTTCGGCGCCTTCGCGAGCTTCACCCTCGGCCTCGTCGATTCCCCCGGCGGCTTCGGCCACGCCCTCCGCGGACCCGCCCGCCAGAATCTCTACATCGGCTTCCGCCCCGCCGCCGCCTCCGCGTGGCACCTGCTGCCCTACTTCACGCCGCCGAGGTCCCACGAGGCCGCCTTCACCGGCGAACTCGCCGTGCCGCAGCCGCCAAAAAACTACCGCTCCCTCCGCCCCGGCGATTACACGCGCACGCTCAACTGGGCGAGCGACACCTGGCAGGCCCACGACAACCGCTTCACCTTCTCCCTCCTCACGCCCTTCTCCCGCGTCCCCGACCCCGCAAAACTCCGCGGCCCCGACGCCCGCTTCCTTCTCGGCCCCGTCGTGTGTGGATTTATTGAATACGACAACCGCCCCGGCAAGACCGACGCCCAGCTCATCTTCGGCCTCGGCGAACCCGACCGCGGCCTGTATCCACTTTCCGATGACGGCAGTCCGCTCGCCGGTTTCGCCTGCGGCACCGGGTTCGGCTACGCCACCCGGCCGGCCCGCGGCGTCGGGCTCCGCCAGGGTTTCGACGTTTTCACACCCAAGTTCCGCGACCACCGCGGCCTCCTCCTGGTCGGCGGCGAAACCGCCCTCGTCTTCACCGTCCCCGCCGGGAAAAAGAAACGTTTCCCGCTCGTCCTCGGCTTCTTCAACGCCGGACAAATCACCACCGGCCTCGCCGCCAGTTACGCCTACACGCGACACTTCCGCGATCTCCGCGATGTCCTCTCCCACGGCCTCGAAAACCACGGCCGCTACCTCCGCACCGCCCGCGAGCGCGACGACGAGCTCGCCCGCAGCAAGCTCAACCCCGACCAGCGCTTCCTCCTCGCCCAGGCCACCCACAGCTACCTCGGCAACACCCAGCTCCTCTGGCATCGCGGCAAACCTCTCTGGAACGTCAACGAGGGCGAATACCGCATGATGAACACCTTCGACCTCACCGTGGATCATCTCTTCTTCGAGCTCGAATGGTTCCCCTGGGCCGTCCGCGACACCCTCGATCTTTTCGTCCGCCGCTACGCCTACACCGATCGTATCCGTTTTCTGGATCGCCTCGCGCCCGGCGGCCTCGCCTTCACCCACGACATGGGCGTGATGAACCACTTCACCCCGCCCGGCCGCTCCAGCTACGAATGCGACGACGTCGAAGGCTGCTTCAGCCACATGACCATGGAGCAGCTCCTGAACTGGATCCTCGCCGCCGTCACCTACGCCGAGAAAACCGGCGACCGCGCCTGGCTCCGCCGCCACAAAAAAACGTTCCTCGCCTGCGCCGGGAGCCTCCGCCACCGCGATCATCCCGCCCCGCGCAAACGCGACGGTATCCTGAAACACGATACATCGCGCACCGGCCGTCACGGCTGGGAAATCACCACCTACG
>CAMLSH010000473.1 GCA_946482625.1 uncultured Opitutaceae bacterium | reverse complement strand
GCCGGGAGGGTGGAATCGGGCTGGGTGCCGAGCATGGCGGGTGTGGGGCGCGGATGCGGCGGTTACTTGCGACGGGTGGAGGGCGGCTTGACAGGCGACCGTGTGTCGGACGGATTTTTAATGCGCTCCTCGATGTTCATCAGATTTTCGTTTCCTTGAATGACGGTTTCGGCGTCGGCTGTGGTCCGGTCAATGGTCTGAATCACGCGAGGGCGGATGAAGACGATCAACTCGTTGTTCACAGTGCGGAAAGTGCGCCGGCCGAGAAGATCGCCAATAATAGGAATAGGACCGAGGCGAGCGCGGCTACGCTCGTTCGTTTGTGTTCGGTAGCCGCCGAGGACGATGATCTCGCCATCTTTTACGCTGACGAAGGAGTTCGTTTCGCGCTTGTTGATTGGGGCTTGTTGCAGGTCCGAACCGAGGCTGATTTCTGCGCCGAAGGCGTTGAACTCTTGTTCTATTTCGAGCTGAACAGTGCCGTCGATGCCGATCAATGGAGTGATGGTGAGGCGGGTGCCCGCTTCCTGATATTCGATGGAGGATCTCAGCGCGTTTGCGCTGCCGTCGGTGCCACCGCTGGTGCTATCGACCGTTTGTACCTGACCGAAGCCGGGACGCGATTCGCCGACGAAGAGCGTGGCTTCTTTGTTGTGAGTCGTGGTGAGCGTCGGCGTCGCGAGGATACGCGTGTTGGTTTTCGCAGAGTTGGCGGCGAGGCTGACGATACCGTTGAGGTCGAAATTGCCGGTCGGAAGATTGAAACCGGAGGGCGTAGTGTCGGAACCGCTGCCGCCGCCGCCGATCGCGAAGCCTGCGCCGCTGGTCGCGAAACCGACGACCTTTCCGTTTTTGACGGCGAGACCAAGGGAGTTGATGCCGGTTTCATTGCTGTTGCTCAGCTGGACCTCAGCGACAACGACCTCGATGCGCACTTGGGGAAGGACGATGTCGAGTTTCTCGATGAGCTCCTTGATCAGGCGCATGTCATCGACGGTGCCGGAGGCGACGATGGCGTTGCTGCGGACGTCGGCCTGAATGTTGACCAGGGAGCTGAACTCGTTGCTGGCGGCGCCGACGTCGATCATCGGGCCGGCGGCGGGTGTGGGGACGTTCGGAGCCGGCGGTGGTGTATCGGGCGTGGTAGGTGTTCCGCGGTTTCCTTGGATCGGACGGACCCCGCTGTTGCCGCTGGCCTGAGCGGCGCGCGTTTGGCCGGTGATCAACGTGCTCAGTAAATTGCTGACCTCGGTGGCGTCGGCGTGTTTGAGGGGGATGACTTCGTTCCGGGTATTGGGGTCGGATTTGACGTCGAGCTTGGCGATGAGTTCGTCGAAGAGCGCGAACTGGCGCGGGTCACTGAAGAGGACGATCTGGTTGGTGCGATCGTCGGCGTTGTAGGAGGTGGCGGAGCCGATCGAGGCCTGGAGGGGCTGGAGGAAGGTGCGGAGTTGTGAGACGACGCTGCTGGCTTTGGCGCCGTTGACCAAGGTGTAGAATTTGACCGCGGTGCCGGCCGGGAGGGGGCGGTCGGTTTTTTCGATGAGGACCTCGATGCGCTGGAGCGTGGAGATCGAGTCTGTGATGAGGACGGCGTTGGCTTTTTCGAAAATGACGGGCGGGCTGCCGCTGCCGGGGTTGAGGAGATTGCTGATCTGCGGGACGAATTCGCCGGCGCGGAGGAATTGGAGGGAAAATAATTTTGCCGCGACCTGACCGCTCGGGGGCAACGTGAGCGTGGATTCGTCGAGGAGGGCGGGCGCTTCGATGCGGGCGTTGCCGAGGGGGACGACTTTGAGGAACTTCGGGCCGAGCGGGACCAGGGCGATCTGGTTCATCGTCGCGACGGTCTCGATGGCCTGGAGGAGTTCGCCGCGTGTGGGCGGGCTCTTGAAGACGATGGAGAGATCGGGATTGGGGAGACCTTGCGCGGGGAGGATCGTGCGGCCGGTGAGCTCTTCGATGATGGGCAGCAGGAGCTTGAGCGGAAGAGAAGGCGCGTCGATGGGGCCGGCCCAGGGTTCGTTCGGATTACCCGAGACGACGAGGCGGGGAGTCGATGCGGCCGGTAGGGCCGAACTCTCGACAGGGGTGGCCGGGCTCGGGGAAGCGGGCGAGGGCTGCGCGTTCAGAGTAAGAGCGGCGCCGGCCAGGCCGGAAAGCCACCACAAGCGGGAGGGACGCGGGGTCATGCGGGTTTGGTAAGAGGGTCTGGGCAAAATCGGGTTTGGTATCCGCCGGGAGCGCGAATGAGAGGAGATGGATGGGGTGTTGTAAACGGCGATGTGAAGGGGGCTCGCGCAAACTTGGTCCGGGTTATGACGCCGCGGATTGGCGCAGGTTGCCGGGATTTGTCGCTTGCCGGTGATTTATGCGCCTTCAAATCTCCGCCTTCACGATGCCGAACAGCTTTGGAAAAAATTTCACGATCAGCACTTGGGGCGAAAGTCATGGCGCGGGCGTGGGTGTGGTGATCGATGGTTGTCCGCCGCATCTGCCGATCACGGCCGAGGAAATCCAGGTGGAGCTCGACCGGCGTCGTCCGGGGCAGAGCGACATCGTGACGCCGCGCAAGGAAGAGGACCGCGTGGAGATTCTATCCGGCCTTTTCGAAGGGAAAACCACGGGCACACCGTTGGCGATGCTCGTGCGCAACGCGGATCACCGGTCGAGCGCGTATTCTGAGATGAAGGACAAGTTCCGTCCCTCGCACGCTGATTTCACGTATCAATCGAAGTTCGGCATACGCGATCACGCGGGCGGCGGGCGCAGTTCGGCCCGCGAGACGATCGGGCGCGTGGCGGCGGGCGCGATTGCGAAAAAAATTCTGACGCTCGCGGGAGGCGTGGAGATCCGCGCCTATATCACGCGTATCCACGATATCGCGGCGCCGCTGGAGGCGTTGGAGAAATTTCCCACGCTGGCGGAAGTGGAGGCGACGGCGATTCGTTGTCCGCATGCGGAAACGGCGGCGAAGATGATCGAGCGCATCAAGGCGGTGCGTGCCGACGGCGACTCGGTGGGCGGCGTGATCCAGTGTCGCGTGCGGGGGATTCCGGCGGG
>CAMLSH010000472.1 GCA_946482625.1 uncultured Opitutaceae bacterium | reverse complement strand
CATCGTGAACAGCGTGCAGCAGGCGCTGATCGGAGCGCGGCGTGTATTCGAAATCATGGACGCGAAAGTCGAAGTGAAGAATGCGCCGAACGCCCTGCGGCGTGCGCGGCTGACCGGCGACGTGCGTTTCGAAAATGTTTCGTTCTCCTATCGCGGCGTGGAGTCGGTGGTGCGCGAGGTGGATCTCGAGGTGAAGGCGGGGCAATGCGTGGCGATCCTCGGTGCGACGGGCGCGGGCAAGAGCGCGCTGATGAGTTTGATTCCGCGCTTCTTCGACGTGACGGGCGGGCGGCTGCTCATCGATGGCGTGGATGTGCGGAAGCTGCATCTCGACGATTTGCGGCGGAATATCGGATTGGTTTTCCAGGAGAGTTTTCTCTTCAGCAACACGGTCGCAGCGAACATCGCGTTCGGTCATCCGAGCGCGACGCGCGAGCAGATCGAGAAGGCGGCGAAGATTGCGGCGGCGCACGACTTCATCACTGCGTTGCCGCAGGGGTACGACACGGTGCTCGGGGAGAGCGGCAGCGGACTTTCCGGCGGGCAACGACAACGGCTGGCGATCGCGCGCGCGGTGTTGTTGGAGCCGGCAATTTTGCTTCTCGACGATCCGACGGCGGCCATCGACGCGCAGACGGAGCACGAGATTTTCGAAGCGTTGGACAACGCGATCGCGGGGCGCACGACGTTCATCGTGGCGCATCGGTTGAGCACGTTGCGGCGCGCGGATTTTATCATCGTGATGGAAGCCGGGCGTATTGTTCAGCGTGGCACGCATGAAGAGTTGATGCGGGTGCCGGGGCCGTATCTGCGCGTGGCGGATCTGCAATTGGTGGATCGCGGGGACTTGCAGGAGATCGCCAAGGCGGCGGGAGGGGCGACCTCATGAAAACGCCGACGCCGGAACCCGCGTTGCCGCCGCCGGGAAGGCCGTTGTCGCTCGTGCAGCGGTTGCGCGACGACGATGACGATGAGCCGCAGTTCAAGCCGCTCGAGTGGGGGCTGATCCGGCGGCTGTTTAGCTACACGCGCGTGCATGCGGGGAAACGCAATGCGCTGATCGCGCTCACGATTTTGCGCGCGGCGCAGCTGCCGGCGCTGGTGTGGCTGGGGAGCAAAATCATCGCGGGTCCGATCGCGAATCACGAGATGGAGCTGATCGCGTGGGGTGTGGGCGCGTATGCGTTACTGGCGGTGACCACGGACGGGTTTTTCCATTTCCGGCAGCGCTTCGCGCTCGAGCTCGGCGAGGCGGTGGTGAACCGGTTGCGCACGGAGGTGTTCGCGCACGTGCAGCGGATGCCGATGAGTTTTTTTCATCGCGTGAAGCTCGGGCGTATCATCGGTCGCATGACTTCGGACGTGGAGACGGTGCGCACGGCGATCCAGGACGTGTTTTTCGTGAGCATCGTGCAGATCGGCCAGATGGCGTTTGCGGCGGTGGTGATGGCGGTGACGGACTGGGTGTTGTTTCTCGTGGTCGTCGGGATGGCGCCGGTGTTGTGGGCGATCAACCGACACTTTCGTGCGAAACTCAGCCGGCATTCGCGCGCGGCGCAGGAGAGTTTCACTCGGGTCACGGCGACACTGGCGGAGTCGGTCAACGGCATCCGCGTGACGCAGGGCTTCGTGCGGCAGGAGACCAACGCCGGGCTTTTCCGCGGGCTGCTCGCCGATCATTCTAAATATAACATCGCGCTGGCGCGGACCTCGGCGGTGCTGATCCCGCTGCTGGAGCTGAACAGCCAGTTCTTTGTCTCCATCCTCCTCGTGCTCGGCGGCTGGCAGGTGCTGCACCACGGTACGGAGGTGCGCGTGCTGATCGAGTTTTTCCTGTTCGCGAATCAGTTTTTCGCACCGCTGCAGGTGCTGGGCAACCAGTACAACCAGGCGTTGGTGGCGATGGCCAGCGCGGAGCGTGTATTCAAATTGCTAGATACAAAGCCAGACTGGGAAGATGCGCCGGATGCAGTAGAGCTGCCCGATCCGCGGAAGCATGCGCCCGCGGCGTCTCTGTTGCCCGCAGCCTCGGCGCTTGGTGCGCACGTGGAGTTCCGCAACGTCACATTTGCCTATGAGGCGGGGCGTCCGGTGCTGCACGAGGTGTCGTTCACGGTGGAGCCGGGGCAGACGGTGGCGTTGGTGGGGCACACCGGGAGCGGGAAGAGCTCGATCATCAACCTCGTGGCGAAATTCCACCTGCCGACCGAGGGCGGGGTGTTTATCGATGGACACGAAATCCGCACGCTAACGAGTCACTCGCTGCATGCGCAGACCGGCATGGTGCAGCAGCAGAATTTTCTCTTCAGCGGCACAGTGCTGGAGAACATCCGCGTCGGACGCCCCGACGCGACCGACGACGATGTGCGCGCGGCGGCTGCGCAGCTGGATTGTCTCGATCTGTTGGAGATGCTGCCCGACGGGCTGGCCACGCAGGTCGGCGAGAAAGGCGGCGGGCTCTCGGCGGGCCAGCGGCAGCTGGTTTGTTTTGCCCGGGCGCTGCTGGCGGACCCGCGTATCCTGATCTTGGATGAGGCGACCAGCGCCATCGACGCGCTTACGGAGGCGCGGCTGCAACGCGCGCTGCTGGCGCTGGTGCGCGGGCGCACGAGCTTTGTGGTGGCGCACCGGCTGAGCACGATCCGCCATGCGGATCTGGTGCTCGTGCTGGACGGCGGGCGCGTGGTGGAGCGTGGCACGCACGCGTCGCTTCTGTCGCAAAATGGTCGATACGCGGAGCTGCACCGGCAGTTTGTGCAGGTCGATGAGCGGGTCCGCTGAGGCGCGTCAAGAGGCGATTTTACCTCTGAAAACGCGTAATTTCTCCTCCTAAATAAACGTTGCATTCAAGTGACGGTACCCTAGACCCGCATTCCGCTATGGCAAAAAAATCCGCTCGTAAACCCAACGCTGCATTCATGAAACCGGTTACGCCGAACGCGACCCTCGCGGCCGTCGTTGGCGCCAAACCGCTGCCCCGTACGGAGCTCACCAAGAAGCTCTGGGACTATATCAAGAAGAACGGCCTTCAGGACAAGAAGGTGAAGACCCAGATCAACGCCGACGACAA
>CAMLSH010000471.1 GCA_946482625.1 uncultured Opitutaceae bacterium | reverse complement strand
CCGCGGCTGATCCCGCCGAACTCGCGCTATGCCTCCAGGTGGAACGCGCACTCCGAGCGCGTTTCCGAATCTCTGAAGGCCGGGCGCGTTATCCCTAACGCGCCGGCGCGCCACCGCCCGCGATCCAATCGCCAAATACAAATCCATCCCCAACCGGCGGGTTAAGGATAACCCGACCTACCTTCGATCCTTCACCCTACGCGAGATACCCACTCCTTCGTCCTCCGACACCGCCGCGTCTGCCTGCTCACGACTCACTACTCGCCACCCATTCCGTCCCCCTTCGCCCCTAGCCCCTCGCCCTTCGCCTAAATCCACCTCGTGAACAAGTCCCGCGCGTCATCTCTGAACCCGCGCTTCAAATAAACCTCACGCGCGTGCGTGTTCGCGCGGTTCACCTCCAGCCGCAACGCCCCCACGCCCTGATCTCGCGCCCAAGACGCCGCGAACTCCACGGCCTCTTTTCCATACCCACGCCCCCGCAGCTCCGGTTCAATAAACACCTCATCGAGCAGCATAAACCGCCCGCCGAACTCGAGGCTAAACCCAAACGTCAGCACGAGATGCCCATGCGCTTTTCCAGTGGTATCTCGCAAAAGAAACACTCGCCCAAGCTCCGGCCGCCCGAGCAACTCCTTCACCGCCCGGCGCGCCGCCTCCTCCGAAAACACGAGCCGCTCTTCGCGATAAAACCCCTCCATCAGCGCGAGCACGACCGCCTCGTCTTCAGCGGTCGCTTCGATCCATCGCAAAGAGCTCATGCGTTCATTGAGGCGCGCACCCCGCCCCGCGCAATCACGCTCACTCGATCACGGCGACAAACCCGCCATTCGGCACGAGCGTCACCTCCAGTTTCCCATCGGCACCGATGCTCACGCTTTGCTCGGCGAACGACAGATTTCCGTCGCCACCGTCCGTGATCAGTTTCGCCACAGCCTTCCTCTTCAGACCGAGCCTCCGCAGATCGAGCGACAGCTTCTTCTCGCCCGCTTCCGCATTGATGCCTGCCAGATACCAGCGTCCGTCGCCCTTGCGCGCCATCACCACGAACTTCCCTGGATAACCGTCCAAAAACTTTACCTCATCCCATACGCTCGGGACTTTCTTTAAAAACTCGCGCACGTACTCCGGCGCCTTCGCCATGCCTTCAGGAATCTCCGCGTAGTGCTGGATTCCCGACGTGAACAACACCGACAACGCCAGCTCGAACGAACTCCGCGTCCGCCGCTCGATCTTGTTGATGCGATCCAGCACCACCGGCGTGAAATCCATCGGGTCGAAAACATTCCGCGTAAACGGCAGCATCGCCATGTGCGTCGGCGCCTGATCCGCATTCGCCTGCTCGAACGTGATGAACTCCAATCCGCGGATCGACTCCATCGTCATCAGATGCGGATAAGTCCGCTGCCACCCGCGCGGCAGCGTGCAGCCGTGAAAATTGATCAAGAACCCAAACGGCGCCGCGTCCTCCAAAATATCGAGGTAGTACTCGATCTGCGATTGCCCATCCCCGCCGAAGAAATCGATCTTCAGTCCCGCCACGCCCATCGCCTTCAACCGCGTGAACTCCTCCGCGCGGCTTTCCCGCGTCAGCATCCGGTTGCGCGGCGTCTGCGGCGCTGAATTCCAGTCACCGCCCGAGTTATACCAAAGCAGCACCTTCACCTTTTTCGTCTGCGCGTAGTCAATCAGCTCCTTCACCTTTTCATAGCCGATCTGCGTGTCCCACAACGCGTCGATCAGACAATACCGCCAGCCCATCTCCGCCGCGTAGTCGATGAACCGTTTCTGCACGTCGTAATTGGTTTTATCGTCGCCCATCAACGGCCAGCTCCACGCCGCCTTGCCCGGCTCGATCTTCGCTTTCTCCTCCTTCGAGAGCGGCTTCGTCGCCGGTGCCAGATCCACGCCGAGCATCGACTCCGTCACCGTCGCCAGATCGCCTATCGCGATCACCCGCCACGGCGTTCCCAAGGTAAAATTCCCCTCCGGCTTCACCGCACCGCCGTCGCGATTTTCCCGCTCGTCTGGAAACCCCACTGTGTATTCGCCATCCGGCGACTCCGACCGCAGCCGCGTTCCGCAATACCCGCGCCCCAGCCCCGTCTCGCTGATCACGACCCATGTGTCCCCCGTGCGAAACAACGCCGGATAAACCCACCCCGCGCCCAACGTCGACGGCGTCCCCACGGGAATCTCCTTCTGATAATACTCCTCGTACGAAGGATTCGTCTTCTCCCAGCCACTCTTCGCGACCGCCATCGGCTGCAACCACGCCCGTGCCCCGGGCGAAAACTTGAACGACGTCACCTCTTCGTTGATCCTCCGCTTCTCGCCTTCTCCGGGCCGCGAGCCATCGAGCACCGGGAATACATACCGGAACGCCACGCCATCGTTCGACACTTGGAAAATCACGTCGATGCGCTGCCCATCGCGCGCCGCCAGCCGGAAAATCTTCCGGTTCGCCTGATACTTGTTCACCCGCCGTTTGGCCGTGAGGACCTCATACTTGTCCGACACTTTCGTCATCTTCGTCTGTTCGACGAGTCGCAGCCCGGTCGACAAATCCACATCCTCGCGCACCACGCCAAGTTTCGATTCTGCGAGCACGGGCTGCCCCGCGCGCGAGATCGCGTAGCGCAACTCACCGCGCGGATTCAGCGAAACCCGCACGACGAGTTCCCCACTCGGACTTTGCACGACACCGTCGGTCATGTTCTGCGCGCGGCCCGACGCCACGCCACCGACCACCACCAGCGCCATCACACACCAAGTCACAGCCCGTCCAATCAAGGGGTAATTCATGCCCGAGATTTCGCTTCTCCACCCGCGTTCGCGCGAGCCCGAAACCGCTGGATAGTCCTGTAGAGCGGCGTCACGCCGCGACCCTTCCGAGATGGAACGAGCCGTCCCGGGGCGTTGTTCCCCATCGCCCGCTCTCTCGCCTACAACCCTCTCCGTCATCCCTCCGTATCCGTGCCATGTGAGGTTAAAAATCCGTCCCAGCGCCCATGCGCGTTCTCTCAACTGTTCGCGCAAGGTTCTCAATCCCTCCCCCTTGCCCGCTCGCC
>CAMLSH010000470.1 GCA_946482625.1 uncultured Opitutaceae bacterium | reverse complement strand
CCCTTCGTCTCCTTCTCAAAGGCAGGCGTCGCGTACGGTTCGATGCTCACCACATCGTCCGCGTATAACTCCTTCTGCGCGTCTTCAAATTTCCCTTGGCGGCAAAGCGTCACCAGTCGTTCGGCGATTTTCTGAGTGCTCATGATTTTTTGAGGATGGGGATTGCGGCAAATAATCCAGTCAACCCGCCCGTTCTTCGGGCGGACGAGTGCCATCATGACCGAAGCCTCCCAAACTTCAAACGCCCGCCATCCTTCTCCAATGCGGCGAAACGTCACCGCGACGTCCTTCGCCTGAGATCGATTTCATGTGCGGCAGCCCCGTGCCGTCCCGCTCCAGCATGATCACGGGCATCTCTCCCGCCTCGACCACGACCACCCGCGTCTCACCTCGCACTCACTTCGTCTTTTCTGCCGCGTGGAACTCCTTCAAGAGGTGCATCAGTTCGCTCGTATTTGAATGAGTCTTCAGCGATGCGAGCTGGGCCGGGCTCAGCAGCTTTTCCGCCTCGGGCAGCACGTTCTCCCATTTCGTCTTAAGAGGATCCGCCTTTTCCCCGCGTTTGAACGCGCTATTCGCCGACGCCAGAATCTTCGCGAGTTTCACCGCCCGCTCCATCGTCAAAGGCTCGGCGGTTTGGGCCACCAATCCGCCGACACTGTTTACAAAACCAAGCAACGGCTCGACACGCTGAAACTGCTCCAGCCGCTTGAATCCTTCTTCACCGAGGATCTCGCGTTGTCCGGCGGCATGGCGCTCAGACAGCTCCCGGCTCAGCTTCGCGAACTCAGGAGACGTCTTCGCCATGCCTTGAGCCCGCGCGGTCGACTCCAGATCCATCCGATCCTGCTCCGCTTCCGTAAACAGCGCCTCCAGCCCCTCGATTTGTTCAACGCCCAGCCGGGCTTCCGCATAGAAGAGCTGATAACGTTGCGAAAGATTCGCGCGGAACGAGCGCTTGAAAAGTTCACGCAACTGCGGGTCATTCTCCATCAGCAGCGAAACATCCGGTGGCGTTTTCGGCGCCGCCGGTTTTCCGGCGCCCGAAGCGGAGGGCGCAGACACCGATTGCTTCGCGCGCGCCAGCGCGGCCCGCAGTGCAGCTTCGTCGGCCTCCACTGCGGCGAGTCTTTGCCGCGCCTGCGCGATCTCGTGCGTGAGTGTCGCCCGCGCTACACCCGTCCTCGCCGCCGCCTCGCTCGTCTCCCGCTCCGCGCTCACCCGCCACACCATGCTGCCCGCCGCTGCGAGCAGCACGATCACAGTGAGCAACCAACCGATCTTCCGCGTGCGCGTGCTCATGATTTCTTCTCCGTATCCGAAACGACCTGCGCCTTTTTCTGCGCACGACTCACCGCTTGTTGAAATTGTTGCCTCAGCAAAATGGGTTGCGCCGCTTTGAACTGCTCGGGCCCCAGCAAAGTCCCGGACTCGGTCGTCACCGCGACCCAATCCACGTCAGCGAGAGCCAGATTACCCGCCGTCGGCGCGTGCGCCGAGATGAGTTGGGCAAGCTGGACCGATTGCTGCCTCGATAACGGCGTGCCGGAAAAGCCCGCCGCATAGGCCACCTGGGCCGCGACGCCGTGCGCGGATTGTATCCGCTTAAACTCCTCGAATTGTTTGTATGCCGCCTCGCCCAAAATCTCCCGGCTCTCGTCCGCCGGCAGTTCGGAAACCGTGGGCCGGATCGAGTTCTTCGTCGTCGAGATATGCTTGAGAAAATACTCCGCCGTCCGCGTTTCGAATGCCTCGATCTGCGCAGGCGTCAGCTGAGCCGTCGCATAAAACCCGGCGAATCTCGCCGCGAGCTGCGCCCGCCCCAGATCCATCAAGATCGAACGCGCTTGGGGATACGCATGGAGAAACGCATCGGACTCATCGGGGTTGCCCGGGGTCACAGAAACCCGCGTATTGCCTGCTCTGTTTCCTTCGACCGTCGCCACCAGCGCCGCCTGAGCCTGCCCAACCTCGCTCTGCAAACGAGCGAGACGCTCCTCCCCCGCTTCCGCGCGGCCACGCAATTCGTTCAGCAGCGCCGCCTCGGCCTTCAGTCCATTTTCTCCAGCAAACGACTCTGAGGAAAGATGCCTCACGGCCCTCACCTCGTGAACGATCACCCCCGTGCCCGTCACGATCAGAAGCCCCGCAATGATCGCGGCGGCCGTTAACTGCGTCCCAAGTTTTACGCTCATAAAATGAAGGACCGCCGCAATCGGCAGTTGCGCAGTTGCCGCCTGTGCCAAGGCCGCGTTCGCGAGCGCCTGCCCCACTGCCGGCGGAATCGTTTGCGCAGTCTGTGCCGACAACGCCGACCCAAGCACAGCCACCGATGACACGACGCCGCGCTTCACCAGTTTGCTTCGCAAACGATCCAGCGCGCGGTCCACCCGTTTGCGCGCCGCGTCTTCGCTCAAGCCCACGCGTCCGCCAATCTCCGCGAACGCCTGCCCGTGGAAGAACCGCAGCAAAATCGCCTCGCGATCTTTCGCATCGAGCCGGTCCATCGCCCCGTCGAGCTCACGGTAGATCTGATCCCACTCGACGGTCGACTTCTCGTGGTGAAGTTCGTCCCTCATCTGCGCCTCCCGCTCGCGATCCACCCGGCGATGCTCATCGCGGAGATGTCGATTAGCGACAAAGCGGGTGGTCGTGTAGAGCCAGCCCGACAAAGCCGGATGCGTAACCAGCGACGAGGCCTGTCGGGCGAGATTCGCAAAAACATCCTGCGTGATGTCCTTCGCGAAATCCGCGCGTCCCTGCACCCGTCGAAGCGCCGCGTGATAAACCAATCCGGAGTAACGCCCAACGAGTTCAGAGAAGTCCTCTTCGGAGCGGTGCTCCACATAACGACGGAGAAGTTCAGCATCTTCACGCATGGACGATTTACCTCATCAATGCCCGACCGCCCGGAAACCGGACAGAAATTAGTGTGAGATCTTCATCCAAGCGCCCCGATCAGAAGATCTATGGCCCGTGGACGCGCCTATATGCGCGCGGGAGCGCCACCGGCAGGACAGGTAATTTTTTGTGCCTTTTTGTGGTCAAAACTCCGACTGTATGGGCAAGACAACTTCAGCGCGTTTGTCCAATTGTCGCTCTCGCCATCCCGCGACAGTGCGG
>CAMLSH010000469.1 GCA_946482625.1 uncultured Opitutaceae bacterium | reverse complement strand
GTGTTGCTCGCCGTCATTCGCGAGGAAAAGAACAAGCGCTATGTCGAAGTCTGGGCGCGCAAGGACGACGGGGCGGAGTTGCTGAAGTCGATCGAGCTGACCGGCCTCAAAACCGATCCGCGCGCCATCCGCCTCGTGGATGCCGATCAAGACGGCCGGCTCGATCTCGCGATTTTCACGCCGCTCGATGCGATGCGGCTGTTGATCCAAGGCGACGGAATGGAGTTCACCGATCTGTCCACGAAACCCGGATACCGCAAAGGACTCGTCGACAATCTCGACGCTTCCGCGCTGACGCTCGGCGATCTCGACGGCGACGGCAAAAGCGAGCTTGTGGCGAGCGTGAGCAGCTTTGCCCGCGCGATGCGGATCAACGCGCAGGGCGAACTCGCAGTGGTCGACCAGTTCAATGCACGTGATTCCAATGCGGATGTGGCGTGCACGCTCATCCTGCCCGTGGCGGGAGTGAAAGCGCCGGTGGTCGTGTTGTACGATCACAAGGGCGAGCAGTTCCAGATGCTCCGGGCCAATGACCAGGGACTTTTCGAAATCGCCGACTCGATGCCGTCGGGAAAAATCGACGTGATCGCTGCGGAGACACGCACGACATCGGGAGGCGCAACGGAGGCGTTTATCTTCGGCAAGGATCGTTTTTGGTGGCTGCCGCTCGGCTCGACCGACTACGCGACCGCCACGGTTTCCACGCATGCCACGGACCTGCCTGAAATCAGTTATAGCGACGTGATCGCGGGCGACTTCAACAACGACGGTCAGCCCGAGATCGTGTGCGTGGACCCGACGAAAAACCTGCTGGAAATTCTAGGCCGTGGCGCGGACGACCGCTGGGAAAGCCTGATGCATTTCAAGGTGTTCGAGATCGATCAGCATTACCAAGGCCGGCGCGGGTCACCGCTTGAGCCGCGCGAAACAATCATCGCGGACGTCACGGGCGACGGGAAGAAAGACCTCGTCCTGCTCGTGCACGACCGGGTGTTGATCTATCCGCAGGAATAGCCGGGGCCGTCAGGGTTTCGCTTTCTGATCGCGCAGCGTTTCGACGACATCCTTGAATTTTTTGCGATTGCTGGCCGATGCATCCATCAACGCCTCGTGGGCGCAGAGGATGAGATCCGAACAGGCCATTTGCGATTTCTTCGGAGTGATATCCATGACGACCTGAAGTTGTGGACACGTTTCGTGACTGATCGTGAGCAGGTGCAAAACGCCCATCTCGTGCAGCTGATCGATCACGCGCGCGCCCGGTTGATGGAGGATAAGTTCGGACGCGTGGAGCAGCAGCAGCCCCAGCATTGTCGAATCCATCGATTCGCAGCGCGTCAGATCGAGATGGAAGGGCGGGGCCGCGCGGTTTTTCGCGAGATGCAACATCTCCCGAAAAGTCGGCGCGAGCTGCCAGCTCATGAACCCACTGAGGTGCAGGACGCAGGTTTGCTCCACAAAGCCTCCATGAATCTGACCATGGGTGGAAGGTCCTCCCACCGACAACTTCTCCGGCTGGACGATCTTAACCGAATCCGTATCCAATTGATTGTGATGGATGCTTTCCATCGGCGCGCCCGCAACGCCCCGGCTGACGACCAGGAAGGTGATGTCGTCCAGCGATGCAGTGCCATTGAGATGCTCGCGAAGTTGGTGCTCCAAATGTTCTGCCACCGCTCGCGCCGGATGGTTGTGTCGTGAGCCCACGATTTCCTGAAGGCGCGCGGCACCCAGTTCGTCACCATCGGCATTGCGAACTTCCGACAGACCGTCGGAGTAGAAGAGCAGGGAATCGCCGGCGTTCAGGCGGAGGTGCGCCGTGGTGTAATTGGCGATGGTTTGCGCGCCGAGGACGGTGCCTTCCACCGAGACCGCGGAAACGCGATCGGCGCCCGATACGAGGATGGGGGCGGGATGTCCGGCGCAGGCGAGGTTGATTTCGCCGGATCGGAAATCGATGACGCAATACACCATGGAGACGTAAATCGGCGGCTCGAAATTCTCTTCGAGAAGCGCGTCGTTCATATGGCGCAGCACGGCGGCAGGATCTTCAAAAAGAGCGCTGCCGGGGCCGGAATGACGGTGCGATCTCATCAATTCGCGAAACGTCAACGTGATCATTGCCGCACTCACACCGTGACCGGCGACATCCACGAGGTAGAGGGCGAAACGGTCGTTCGGCAGAGGAATCGTTCCGAAAAAATCTCCGCTGAGCTGGTCGCAAGGCGCATAAAACCCGAAGAAGTCGAACCCGGGGACACGGGGGAATCCAGCAGGCAGGAATTTTCGCTGCAGGCGTTGGGCCTTGTGCAGATCCGAGGCGAGCGCCTCGTCCTGCTCGTGCATCTGCCGGAACGCTTCGTGCAGACGCAGCAGACTGTATTCGAGTTTCGAATTCTGCTCACGCAGGTTTTCCAAAAGCGCGTCGCGTTCGCGGACGAGGCGGCCGCTCTCTGCGGCGCGGTCCACCACCATGGTCAGTGATGCGAGATCGGGGAGCGGTTTATCGATGAAATCGAACACACCGATCTTAAGTGCGGAGATGATATCGCCGCGCGTCCCGTAGCCAGACATGAGAATGCAGACGGACTGAGGCTGGACGACCTTGATACGGCGGATCAATTCGAGACCATCCATGCCTGGCATCGAAATGTCGGACAGGACCAGATCGTAGATGCGATCCTCCGCCATTCGGAGAGCTTCTTCGCCGTTTCCGGCTGCATCGCATTCGTCGTGGCGCTGACGGAAATACTCCTTCAGCACCTTCTGGATGAGGGGTTCATCATCCACCACCAATACGCGTAAGTTTGGCATAATCGCCTTTAGGGTCGGGGCTAGAACACCGCAGGCGCGGGCGTGCGCCGGCTTCACCTTCGAATTGATTCAGGGCAACCAGAAGGGCAAGCGGTCGGGCCGCAAAGACGGAGGATTTCTCGTCAGTACTGTCCGGTTGAGGCTCCGAACATGGACGTCTGCTAAAGCAAACTCAGCTGGGCGTCTTCGGGGTCGGCTTTGACGGAGATTTTCTTCTTTGGCTTTGCCTTGGGCGCGGACGGCAGCTCGACGGAGGTGTCGTCGGTTTCGAGTTTCGCGAGGATGGTTTTCGCGCGGTCGATCACGCTGAG
>CAMLSH010000468.1 GCA_946482625.1 uncultured Opitutaceae bacterium | reverse complement strand
GAAGCCGGCGGCGCCGACCACATCCTCGTCACCTGCTCCTCCATCGGACCCGCCGTCGAAGCCTCCGCCAAATTCTCCGCCGTCCCCGTCCTCCGCGTCGACCAACCCATGGCCGACCAGGCCGTGAAAACCGGAAAACGTATCGGCGTCATCGCGACACTCTCCACCACCCTCGAACCCACGTCCGACCTCGTGCTTCGCCGCGCCGCCCTCGCCGGCAAACAAATCGAACTCAGCTCCGTCCTCGTCGAAGGCGCCTTCGAAGCCCTCATGGCCGGCGACTCCGCCACGCACGACACCAAAGTCGCCGCCGCCCTTCGCGAACTCTCCTCCAAAGTGGACGTCATCCTCCTCGCCCAAGCCTCCATGGCCCGCGTCGTCGAAACCCTCCCCGATTCCGACAAACGCATCCCCATCCTCGCCAGCCCCCCGATCGCCATCCAGCACCTGGCGACGCTCCTCTGATCTACTCGGAAACGCCTTCCCCCCACCGTCGGCGTTTCCTTTTCCACCACCCGCGGGAACACCCCATTCCGTCCCGCCAATCTGGGACACTTCACCCTCTCGCTTGCACCGCCCCAGCTGCTTTTTGCTGCTCACGATTCGCTGCTGCTTTCCCGCCCCACCATGCGCCTCATTCCCGCCGTCATCACTGTCTCGGTTATCGCCAACGCCGCGCTTGGCGTTGTTCTCTGGCAGCTCACGTCCGCCCGCCAATCTCTCACCTCGGCACATCGTCACGCTGATCCAGTTGCATCCAGCACAGTCCCCCCGGCCACCGAAACCGAGCGCTGGCAAAAGCTCACCTCACTCACCGACGACACCGCCTACGTCGCCCAGCTCCGCGCGGAAGGCTTTCCGTCCGAGGTCATCCGCGCACTCGTTCGCAACCGCATTCACGCACGCTACGCGCCGCGTCTTCGTGAACTCCAAAAGAAAATTCCGCAGAAACCCTACTGGCAGACATCCTTCGCCGGATACGACCCGGATGCCGATCTCGCTCTGCGCGCCGCGCAACGCGCTCTCTGGATGGAAATCGAAGACACGCTGAAATCCCTCCTCGGTACCGATACCGAACGCATGTCGCCGTACCAGCGCGACCGCCAAGCCCGCACCTACGGTTCGCTCCCCGCCGCCAAGATCACCGAACTCCAAGCCATCCAGCGCGACTACGGAGAGATGCGCACGCAGCTTAACGCAGAAACCAAAGGTGTCCTCCTCGCCGCCGATCGCGAGCGCCTCGCCTTTCTCGAACGCGAGTTGCGTGCCGACATCGTCCGCTCGCTAACGCCGGAGGAACTCGACGAATACGACCGCCGTAACAGCCCGTCCGCGGTCGAGATTCGCAACAAGTTTCAATTTTTCGAGGGCACCGAAGACGACTTCCTCGCGCTCTATGCGCTCCAACGCGATTTCGACGGGCGCTACGGCCGCGACAATCTCTCCGGCGAAGCCAAGGACCGTCGCGCAGCCGCCCTCCCCGAACTCGCGAAACAATTCGAGACCGTCCTCGGTCCCGAACGCTACGCAGACTACCAGATAATGACCGACGGCAATTTCCACGCCACCCGATCCACGCTCGATCAAATTGGCATGCCTCCCGAAAAGGCCAAAGACCTCGTCCGCGTCCAGCGCGATGCGAACAAACGTGCCGCCGCCATCCGCTCCGACAAATCCCTCACCGCTGATCAACGCACCGCGCAGCTCGCCGCGCTCGAAAGTGAAGCCTCCGAAAAAGTCGCCGCTGCGCTCGGCTCCGCCGAAAACCTCACTGCATACAAACGCTGGCCCGGCCAGTGGCTCGCCAAACTCAACCCGCCTGAGAAACCCGCCACTAAGTAACCGCCACAAGCCCACACCATGAAATCCTCCTCCTCCTTTCTCGCGGCGTCCCTTGTTCTGAATCTCGGACTTGCCGCAGCGTTCGCCTTCATCCGGCCCGCAGTCACCAGCATTCAAGAGCCCGCGTCATCGTCTTCGAAAAAAACTCACGACGGCCAATCGGCCGCGCCTTCGGCTTACGCCTCATCATCCACCAACCACAACACCGGCTCGCCAGTTCCTCTCTGGGAGCAACTCCAGTCTGGCGACGACCTAGACCAACTCGCCGCACGACTCGCAAAGTCCGGTTTCACCGCCCGTGAGATTCGCAGCATCATCATCGAACTCGGATCCCGAAGATTCGACGCCGAACGCGCCGCCCTCCGGATTGAAGAGCCTCAACGACCTTACTGGAAACCGCGGTATCCATCGTCCTCAGCCATCTCGCCCGAGCTCCGCGCGAAACAAAACGAAATTTCCCAGCGCCAATCCGCTTTCTTCGCCAAGTACGCTCGTGAATCGGAGCTCATCGCCGAAGACGAAACAACCGCCGAAAACTTCCGGCGTCGCTACGGCGATCTTCCGCTGGAGAAACTCACGCGCCTGGCGGACATCCAAAGCGACTATCAGGAGCTCCAGATGAAACTCCATTACGAGCAATCTTCCCGCGCCAACCAGCAGCCCACGCCCGCAGATCGCGAGAAACAACGCCTCCTGGAAACGGAGAAGGAAAACGACATCCGCGAGCTCCTCGCTCCCAAAGAATACGCCGAATACAGTCTTCGCGAAAGCCGCACCGCGATGGAACTGCGCAGCCGCCTCAGTCTCCTCCGCCTCACCGAAGCCGAGTACAAGGCGCTCTTCACCCTCCAACGCCCCATCGACGAACAGTTTTTCGCAGCCGCTGCCGCAGGTGATGAAGCTCAAGGTAAAGCTCGCCACGAAGCGCTCCAAAAACTCTCCCCGCAAATCGAAGCCGCCCTCGGCCCCGACCGTTACGCCGACTACCAGCAGCTCATGAAAGGGGGCGACGACCAGGTCACCCGCCTCATGTCCCGCCTAGAGCTCCCGCTCGCCACCGCAGGCAAAATCACCGTCCTCCGCGACACGGCTAGCGAACAAGCCGCCGCCATCCGCAGCGACTCCGCGCTCACCGCTGCCGAGCGCGAGATCCGTCTCGCCACTCTCGCTCGCGAGACCGAAACCAAACTCGGCACCCTCCTCCGCACCCCGCGCGGCGTCGAAGCCTACTCCGAACTCAAAGGCGACTGGCTCCGCGCCCTCCAACCCAAGCCCGTCACTCCCTGAC
>CAMLSH010000467.1 GCA_946482625.1 uncultured Opitutaceae bacterium | reverse complement strand
CGATGAGGCCGGAGAAGATTGTGCGGGCGGTGTCGAGCAGCGCGTTTTTGTAGAGGAGATTCGAGCTCGTGTTGGGCGCCTGGTGCGTTTGCAGCGTGCGCTGGTCAAACTCTTGGGAGTTTTTCGCGATCGTGAGCGCGAGCATCTCGGAGTGAGCGCCGGGACCTTGGAGGCGGCTGTGCGATTCGTGGCGCGCCTGTTTGCCGCCGAGGTGGAGGTTTAGCGAGAGGACGCGTGCGTCGCGCTGGGCGACGATGCTGTTGCTCTGGGTCGCGAGAGTTTCGGCCGACCAGTTTTGCGCGCCAATGTAGGTGAGCTGAGCGCCGGGACCGGCGAAGAGGTCGTTCACGCCAGCGGCGAAATTGCGGGCGGTGGGCTCGGCGCTCGCAAAGAACTCGACGACGGTCGCTTTGGCTTGGTCTTCGAGAATGACCAGCGTGTGCGGGAAAATGGCTTTGCTGGCACCGCTCACGGCGTGCTGCACGACGAAGGGCGCGGCGATCTCGACGCCTTTGGGGACGAAGAGAAACGCGCCGCTGGAGGTGAGGGCGGTGTTGAGCGCGGCGAATTTTTCGCCACCGAGCGCGGCGGGATTTTTTTGGAAATAGGCGCGGACGAGGTCGCTGTGTTTGTGCAGCGCTTCTTCGAGCGGGCTGAAGATCACGCCTTTGGCGACGAGCTCGGGCGCAAGCGAGGTACGGTGCGCGAGGTTGTTATTCGCGAAGACGATCTCGGCGGCACGCACGAAGGAGGGGAGCGACGGAGCGGCGGGCGCGCCGTTGGTGGAGTCGGCGACTTCGAGGCCGTCGAGGTTTGCGAACCCTTGGAGGTTCGAGAAACGCCAGAGTTCGTCTTTGCGCGTGGGAAACGGGCGGGCGACGAACTGATTCCAAGCGGCCTGCTTGGCGTCGAGCCACCACTTCGGGAGGTTATGGCGTTGCGCGACGTGGGCGCCGAAACGGGCGGCGTTGAGGCCGGTCGTGGCGGGAGCGGAAGGGGAGAGGACTGCTGACATGTTTTAGAAAGTGACCAGTGACCAATGAACAGTGACCAGTGTCGGAGTTTCGGAAGTTACGACTGGCCTCCGACCATTGAAGCAATGGTCATTGGTCAATCGGTCATTCCGTCGGCATCAGCCGACGGAGCCTTCCATTTCGAGGTCGATGAGGCGCTTGAGCTCGACCGAGTATTCCATGGGGAATTGGCGGGCGAGGTCGTTGATGAAGCCGTTCACCGCCAGGCTCATGGCCTGGCCTTCGGTGAGGCCGCGCTGCTGCATGTAGAAGATCATGTCTTCGGAAACCTTGGACACGCTGGCTTCGTGCTGCGTGGCGTGTTTGTCGCCGCGGACTGTGATCGCCGGATACGTGTCGGTGCGGCTGTTGGTGTTGATCAGCAGCGCGTCGCACTCGGTGTTGTTTTTGCAACCCTTCAAGTGCTTCGGGATGTGGACGACGCCGCGATAGGTGGCGCGGCCCTGGCCGACGGAGATGGATTTGGAAACGATCGTGGAAGTCGTCTCGTCGGCGGCGTGGATCATCTTCGCGCCGGTGTCCTGATGCTGGCCATCGTTGGCGAGGGCGATGGAGATGACTTCACCGCGGGCGCGACGGCCTTTGAGGACGACGCCGGGGTATTTCATCGTGAGGCGCGAACCGAGGTTGCAGTCGATCCACTTGATCTCGGCGTCTTCCATCGCGAGGCCGCGTTTGGTGACGAGATTGTAGACGTTGGAGGCCCAGTTCTGGACGGTGATGTACTGGATCTTGGCGCCTTTGAGCGCGACGAGTTCGACGACCGCGCTGTGGAGCGTGGAGGTGGAGAACTTCGGCGCGGTGCAGCCTTCCATGTAGGTCACTTCGGAGCCTTCGTCGCAGATGATGAGCGTGCGTTCGAATTGGCCGAAGTTTTCCGCGTTGATGCGGAAGTAGGCCTGGAGCGGCTGCGCGACTTTTACGCCGGGCGGAACGTAGATGAAGGAGCCGCCGGAGAACACGGCGCTGTTGAGCGCGGAGAACTTGTTGTCGGAAGTCGGAATGACTTTACCGAACCATTTGCGGAAGATCTCGGGATGTTCACGAAGGGCTTCGGTCGAGTTGCAGAAGATGACGCCCTGCTTGGCGACGATGTCTTTGATGTTTGAGTACGCGGCTTCGGAATCGAACTGTGCTTCGACGCCGGCGAGGAATTTGCGCTCCTGCTCGGGGATGCCGAGGCGCTCGAAGGTCTTTTTGATGTCGTCGGGAACCTCGTCCCATGTGCGCTTCGGTTTCTGGCCCTGCGAGAGGTAATAGCGGATTTTATTAAAATCGATGTTCTCAAGGTCCTTCGTCGCCCAGTGCGTCGGGAGCGGCATCGACTCGAAGGTCTTCAGCGCCTTCTTGCGGAATTCGAGGATCCACGGCGCCTCCTTCTTAACCGAGGAAATGTACTCGACGGTCTTTTCGTTGAGGCCGGTGCCGGCGTCGAATTCGTAGTCGACGTCATAGCTGAAATTGCCGGCGGACTGGTCGATGCCGACGGTGGGATTTTCCACGACGGAATCGGTGGCGGCGGGCGCTGGGAGCGTATCGGTGTCGGTGGGTGGTTTCATGGCGTTGGCCTCCGGCTGTTTGTTTCTAAAAAGTTCAGGCTTTCGCGGCGGCGAGTTCCTGTTTCACCCACTCGTAGCCTTTGGCTTCGAGTTCGAGGGCGAGGGATTTGTCGCCGCTCTTCACGATGCGGCCGTCGTACATGACGTGGACGAAGTCGGGCACGATGAAGTTCAGCAGGCGCTGATAGTGCGTGATTAGAAGCACGCCGAGGTTCGGTCCGCGGAGCTGGTTCACACCGGCGGCGACGACCTGGAGGGCGTCGATGTCGAGGCCGGAGTCGGTTTCGTCCATGAGGGCGATGGTCGGCTCGAGCATGGCCATCTGGAGAATCTCGCAGCGTTTCTTTTCGCCGCCGGAGAATCCTTCGTTGACCGAGCGGGAGGTGAACTTCCGGTCGATCTTCAGCATGTCCATTTTGCTGTAGAGCTTTTTGTAATACGCGGTCGCATCGAGCTCTTCGCCTTCGGCGAGGCGGGCCTGTTGGGCGGCGCGGAGGAAGTTGGCGATGGAGACGCCGGGGACTTCGCTCGGGTATT
>CAMLSH010000466.1 GCA_946482625.1 uncultured Opitutaceae bacterium | reverse complement strand
TCCGTGCGGTTCGCGCCCAGCGCATCGACTTCGTCGAAAAACAACACGCACGGCCGGTGCGAACGCGCCTGCTCGAAGATCGCATGCAGGTTCTTTTCGCTCTGCCCAATCCACATATCCAATACGTCGTTGATCCCGACCGCGAGAAACCCCGCGCTCACCTCGCCCGCCGTCGCGCGCGCCATGAACGTCTTCCCGCAGCCCGGCGGTCCATAAAGCAAAATGCCGCCGCCTGCCTTTTTTCCGTAGGCCTTAAACAGCTCCGGCTGCTTCAGCGGGAGGATGATCTTCATGCGGATCTCCTCCTTCACACGGTCCATACCGCCGACATCCGCAAACGTGAGCTCGGGTTTCTCCAACTCCGTCGTGGTATCGTCGGGAAGCTCGCCCGCCGGAAGCCGCTGCGGTTCATCAAACTCATCCGGTTCCACGGCCTCGCTGTCTTGCGACGCTTCGCCGCCCGCTTCCGCGTACAAACTGTCCAGCGGCGAAACCACCTTCGGCGGCAGCACCGGCGCCGGACGCTTCGGTAGATAATTTCCCAGCTCCTGCTCCAGCCCAGGATCGGTGAACGTCGGATCCGACTCGCGGATACGCGCAAAAAGCTGCGCTGCCAGCCGTGGCTCCCCCGCCTTGATCGCAAGACGCGCATGGAGCGTCAGCGCGCGGACCGACGCCGCCGGAGACTTCGTGAGCGACTCCACGAGCACTAGAGCAGTGTCGTTGGCGCCCTGTTGAAAAAACGTTGTCGCCAGCCCGGTCTTCGCATCGAGGTTCGCCGCATCGAGCGAGAGCGCGCGCTTGAAGAGCGTCTCCGCCTCCCCGAGCCCGCCGATCTTCAAGACCGCCTCCGCGGCATGAATGAGCAGCGGCACATTATCCGGCGAGAAACGGAGCGCCTCGCGCAACCCGGCCGGAATCAACGGTGAATTAAAAACGTCGGACATGGCCGCCGAACAAAGCGGACCCCGGCCGCCCTGCCGAACCCAAATTTAGTCCCGTCCGGACGCAGCCGTGTCCTGCGCCATCAGCTCACAAGCCGCCCGCCATCGGAGCCGGCGCATCGCTTTGCGCCTCATCGTCCCGCGCGCAAAACCACGCACACTCCCGCTCTACCAACATCGTGCGACGCTCCGGACCCGTCCCTCCCCGCAAACACCACAGCCAGTCATCGTGCGCGAGCGACGCCGCGTAGCGGCAATCGGGACCACATGGCTGGCTCGACACACAAATTTCAGGAGCGCTCATAAGATCGATTCAACGTCGCGCTCCCCATATGACAAGCCGCCAGCACCTTCAGGCTTCGGTCCGCGTGCGTATTCACCAACGGCGTCTTGTTCACGCCAGCTCACGGATTTCTCACCAGTTGCCCCGATGCGCTCCAGCGGGAAAACGACCCACCATTCGCCGTGCGAAAGCCTTCTCCTGCCAGCAACGACGCCGCCATGCCCGAACGATTTCCCGAGCGGCAATAAAGGATCAGCTCCTTGTCGCGATTTTTCTCCAACACCGTCTTCCATCGCCGCCGTTCGCCGCGCAGATCGCTCAACGGCAGTAACAGCGCCGGCGCCGCTACGCCCGCCGTCCACTCGTCCGGCTCGCGCACATCGATCAGCACCGCTTCGCCCGCCGCCACGCGACGCGCGATTTCTTCCGGCGTGAGCCCCGCCGTTGGACGCGACCGCAAAAATAAAAAGCCGAAAACGATGGCGAGGATAACGAGTATGACGATTTTCATGAGAGGGATTTTCCGATGCGTTGCGCGGCCATGAAGTAAAGCACCGGCACCGCGAGACGGCTGATGAGCAACGACGCGATCTCACCAAACATCAGGCTGATCGCGAGCCCTTGGAAAATTGGGTCCGCCAGAATCACGCTCGCGCCAACGACAACCGCCAGCGCCGTGAGCAGCATCGGCCGAAACCGCACCGCACCCGCCTCGATCACCGCTTCGCGCAACGGCAGTCCGTGCGAACGCCGCAGCTCGATGAAGTCCACGAGGATGATCGAGTTTCTAACCACGATCCCTGCACCTGCCATAAACCCGATCATCGAGGTCGCCGTGAAAAACGCGCCCAGCGCCCAGTGCGCCGGCAGAATCCCGATCAGCGAAAACGGGATCGCCGCCATCACCACGAGCGGTGTCACGTAGCTCCGAAACCAGCCGACCATCAGCATCGCGATCAGCACCAGCACCGCCGCAAACGCGAGGCCGAGATCGCGAAACACTTCGAGCGTGATGTGCCACTCGCCATCCCACTTCAGCGCCGGCGCGCGGTCATCGACCGGCTGGTTGAGATGATAGATCGGCAGCTCCGCCTCGACGCCGCCGAAGCGCCGCGCATCGAGCTTCGCGAGTTCGCGATTCATCGCGAACAACGCGTAGGCCGGACTCTCCACCTCGCCCGCGACATCCGCCGTCACGTACGTCACCGGCTTCAGATTTTTGTGGTAACGGCTCCGCTCGCCCGTCGTGTGCTCGATGCGCACGAGTTCGCTCAACGGCACCAACGCCGCCTGCGGACCACGATCCGAGCGCACGCGAATCGACAGCAAATCCTCCGGCGTCGACCGCGCCGCACGCGGCAGCTCGACCACCAGCGGCACCGGCTCACGGCTCGTCGGCGCATGCAGGAGATCCACCCGCTGCCCCTGCGCCGCCAGCTGCAAGGTCTGCGTGATCGTCGCTTCGCTGATGCCGTGAAGCGCCGCCTTCTGCCGGTCGATCACGTAGCGGACTTTGGGCTGATCCGCCTCGCGATACCAATCGATGTCCACCACGCCGGTGCTCCGCTCCATGATCGCGCGCACTTCCTGCGCTAGCGCCTGACGCGTCGCCTCGTCCGGTCCGTAGATTTCCGCCACGAGCGTCTGCAATACCGGCGGCCCGGGAGGCACTTCCGCCACCGCCACCGCCGCTCCGTAGCGCGCCGCGATGGCCGCGACCTTCGGGCGTATCCGTTTCGCGATGTCGTGGCTCTGATCGGAGCGCTCGCCCTTGCCCACGAGATTGACCTGCACGTCCGCCACATTCGGCCCGCGCCGCAGGAACGAGTGCCGCACCAGGCCGTTGAAATTAAACGGCGCTGCCGTGCCCGCGTAGATCTGCACGTCGCGCACTTCCGGCTCCGCG
>CAMLSH010000465.1 GCA_946482625.1 uncultured Opitutaceae bacterium | reverse complement strand
TCGAGTTCGACCATGAGGAGGGCGGTGATGACGATGAGGGCGACGGTGGCGCCGAGGGCGGAGACGACGGGGATTTTGCTGAGCGCCAAAACACCGAAGGAGGTGGCGGTGGTCAGGGCGGAGATGCGGATCGACGGGGGCGGGGGCTCGTGGCGGTTGGCGTTTTCGGCGGAGAAAATGGCGTAGTTGTGACTCAAGCACACGCCGAGGAAAGCGGCGAGGAGGTGGAAGATGTTGAGCGTTTCGCCGAGGAGACCGAGCAGGCCAAGGGCGAAAAAGCAGGAGCCGGCGGGAATCATGAAGATACGGACACCGCGCTTGAGTCCATAGATGACGAAGACGCTGACGCCGATGAGGGCGAGGCCGATGCCGCTGAGGCGGGCGGTGTCGGCGCGGTAACGGGCAAAGAGGGTGTTGAGCGATTCAAGCTGGGCGACGCTGAAGGTGGCGGTGTCTGGGGGCGGGGTGGCGCCGGGCGGGTGGTCGGCGAGGGTGAGGAACCAACTGGGGCCGCCGGCGGGATCGAGGTGGAAGAGGAGGCTGAGCGGGCCGGTGAGTTCACGGCGGACGGCGTCGAACAGTAGCGAGTAGCGAGTAGCGGGTAGTGAGTAGGGGGAGGCGGAAGCGGAGGTAGTTTGTAGTTGGTAATTGGTAGTTGGGTCGGAAGCGGAGACGGATGCGTCGGAGATGGGCAGCGGCGTGGGCGGTGGGGTGGCGAGGGTGGACCAGGTTTCGAAGAAGGGGGTGAAGCTTTCGGGGGTGTAGCCGTGTTTTTCGAGGGCGGTGCGGAGGTCGGCGGGGAAACTGGCGAGGGCGGCGAGGTGGGTGGGGCGGGCGTTCCAGTCGGCCTCGGTCGGGACAAGAAAACCGGCGCTGGCGGCGGGGGACTCGGGGAATTGGGCGTCGTGCCAGGCGGTGAAACGTTCGAGGGCGGCGCGGGCGGCGGCGGGGGTGTCGCCACGGGTCAAATACGCGGTGTGTTCGGCGGCGTCGCCGAAGAGGGCGCGGATTTCCCGGTCGTTGGCGCGGAGGGCGGGGGCGGGGATTTCGAGTTCGCGGATGTCGTCGTGCCAGCTGAGGCGCCAGGGGCCGAGGAGGGCGATGAGGGCTGCGAGGATGAACAGGGGAAGGATGACGCGGCGCGAGCGGACGACGGAGGGGAGGACGAGGTTGCGCGTTTCGAGGAAGGCACGGTCGAGCTGCGCGAAGTAGAGGATGGCGACGAGCAGGGCGGAGATAAGGCCGGCGCTGACGAAGACGCCTAGCTGGCGGACCAGAGGGAGGTCGGACCAGAAGAGTAGTGAGAAACCAATGACGGTGGTGAGGCAGCTCGTGAGGAGGGGCTTGAGCAGGCGGCGGAGTTTTTCGCGGTAGGGTTCGTCGGGGCGCAGCGCGGGCTGCATGAAGAGGTAGAAACCGTAGTCGATGGCGACGCCGGCGAGGAGGGAGCCGACGACGAAGACGAGGATGTGGACGCGGTCGAAAACCATCGTGGTGACGACCCAGGCGCCGAGGGTGGAGAGAAGAACGATGGGGACGAGGTGGAGGATTTTCCAGAGGCGGCGCACGAAGAGGCAGGCGATGCCGAGAACGCCGATGAGGGAGACGGTGTTGAGCCAGGAGATCTCGGCTTTGATGCGGGCTTTGCTTTCGGCGGCGAAGCGGTTGATGCCGGTCCATCGGAGCTCGGCGCCGGGTGTTATTTTTTTCGCTTCGGCGAGAGCGGCGTCGATGGCGGCGAAGACGGGGTCCTGGCCGGCTTCGCTGAAGGGGGAGTCTTTGACGACGGCCCAGATGAGGGAGGGGCCGCCGGTGGAACCGGTCGCTTGGGCGGAGGCGATGCCTTCGATTTTGCTGATGAACGAGGGGACGAGGAGGAGCGGGTCTTGAGGGATGAGTTCCTGGAAGGCGATGCTCTCGGGGCGGGCGAGGAAGGTGTCGAGGGCGAGGGCGGTTTGTTCGGCGAGCCAGGAGCTGAAGGGGGCGGAGCCGCCGGGTAGCGAGTAGGACGGAGCGGGGGAGGCGGAATCGGAGGAGGGTGGAACGGCGGGTGACGGCGCGGTCGCGAGGTAGGCGCGGTGTTGTTCGGCGAGCCAGGTGGGGAGGAGGAGGTCGAGGCGGCGTTCGTAGATGAAACGGCCAAGGGCGTCACGGGCGGCGGTGTCGCCCAGTACGACCGCGTCGGATACGGCGGGGGAGGCTTTGAGCGCGGCGGCGAAGGCTGCAGCGGCTGCGGGCGAGGGCGCGGGGTAAGACGAGAAAGGGAAAGGAGCGGGACCGTCGGTGGATTCGGAGGGGGTGAGCGAGGTCGTGCCGATGGCAGCGGGATCGGTGGCGGTGTTGGGGCCGGCGAGGGCGAGAAGGAGGACGCGGGCCTGCTGTTGATCGGTGAGGTCGCGGACGAGGGAGAGTTCGGGGGCGCGTTCGTCGGCGGGGATCAGGTCGATGACGTTCGTCGAGATCTTCGCGGAGTAGTCGAGGCGGGTGAGCCAGAGTGCGCCTAGGATGGCGAAGAGGACGAGCGCGATGCGTGCGAAGAGTTTCTGGCGGGAGGGTTCCATTGCGTGATGGGTAACCGCTAATGGACGCTAATGGGCGCTAATGATGAAGGAGAAATTTCAGCGCGAGACAGGTGATGCGTTCCTACCGACTTGGCGGCGGGAGCCGCCGAATTTGTATGTCGAGGTGGATGTGAAACGAGGCTTACTCGCTCCATTCGCCTGCGGCCGCCACGTCTTCCTTCCAGCCGTCGCTCGTCTTCTTAAAGACGGCCATTTTGCCGGAGCGGCTGTTTTTTTTGTCTGCTAGAAGAACTACGACGATATTTTTCTCTTTGCCTGGGTAATTGATGTCGAAGGCGGTGCCGCCGTGGCGTTTGGCCGCTTCCAAGGCTATCCAAGCGAGCTCCTGTTCAGGAATTCCCAGCTTCGTCGCCTCTGGTTGCCAACTACGGGCCACTTGGGGGGAGGATGAACTACAGCCGTTGAGCAGCGATAGAGCCGCGATCAAGAAAATGGACGGAAGCGCCAGAATTCTAGAGAGAGTATTCATGATTATTTAATCGGGTGGGATCAGCGGAAGAATTTTTGGGTTTCTTCGGGGGTGAAATCGACGTGGGTGCGGACGTCGCCGATGAGGATTTCGATGC
>CAMLSH010000464.1 GCA_946482625.1 uncultured Opitutaceae bacterium | reverse complement strand
CATGCCTCCCCGCATCCTCGTCAACGAAGACTCGGACATCGATTTCAAGCTCCTCCAAGCTGAGTTCAAACGCGCCCAGTTCGAGTGCCAGCTGCGTCAGGTCGCTACCCGCGACGAGTTCATCCGCGCCCTCCCCGACTTCCTCCCTGACCTCATTCTTTCCGACTATTACCTGATCGGCTTCAACGGCCTCGACGCACTCGAAATCGTCAAACGCCTCCAGCCCGACACGCCGTTCATCATCCTCACCAACGCGCTCAACGAGGAAACCGCCGTCGAGTGCATGAAGCGCGGCGCGACCGACTACGTCCTCAAAAACAAACTACCGCGCCTCGTCGCGATCCTCCGCTCCGTTCTCGATCGCCGCCGGCTCATCCTCGAAAACATCCGCATCCAGCGCGAGCACGAGCAACTATTCCGCCTCACGCCTGACCTCTTTTGCATGACGTCCCTCGACGGCACGCTTCAGGTCGTCAATCCCGCCTGGCCCCTCCGCACCGGCTACACCCAGCAGGAACTCATCGGCCGCCCGCTCTTCACGCTCGTCCACCCCGACGACCGTCACTCGCTCTCCTCCTGGTGGTCCACGCTTGTCTCCACCGGCCAGACCGCCGCCCCCTTCGCCACTGTCCACTCCATCGCCCCGACCGATTTCGAGTGCCGCCTCGTCCATAAAGAAAAGGGCTTTCGCCACATCCAATGGAGCGCAAAGCCGTTTCCCGCGGAGAACAAAATCTACGCCTACGGCCACGATCTCACCGAACATAAAGACGCCGAGCACGCCCTCCGTGAAAGCGAGTCTCGCTTCCGCCGCATGGCCGACTCCGCCCCGGTGCTTATCTGGATGTCGGATACATCCAAATCCTTCTTCTACTTCAACCAGCCCTGGCTCGACTTTACCGGTCGCCGCCTCGCCGAGGAAGTCGGCAACGGCTGGACCGACAACATCCACCCCGAGGATCGCGAACACACCCTCCAGCGCTACGAACAAAGCTTCAACGAACGCACCTCCTTCCGCTCCGAGTTCCGTCTCCTCCGCTACGATGGACACTACCGCTGGGTCGTCACCCATGGCACGCCTCGCAACGACAACCAGGGCTCCTTCTCCGGCTACATCGGCTCCTGCTTCGACGTCACCGATCAACACGAGGTCGAAGCCCACCTCGCCTATCGAGCGATCAAACAATCCGCCCTCGCCTCCTTCGGCCGCTTCGCTCTCGCGCACCACAGCTTCGCCGAACTCACCCAGGAAGCCACCCGCCTCGTCTCCGACACCCTCCGCATCGAGCGCAGCCAGATCCTCGCCGTCGAGCCCGGCACGCTCGCCATCACCCTCGCCGCCTCGACCGGCCCCGCGCTCGACGAGCCCGCCGCGCCTTACGGCAACGCCTCGCCCGTCGCGATGGAGGACAACCACCCCATCCACTTTTCCGATACGCCCGACATCTTCCCTGGCGCCAGCGCCTTTGCCACCCTCGGCGTGAGATCCGGCATCGCCGTCCCCATCGGCGCCGGCAAACACGCCTATGGCTGGATCACCGCCCTCGCCCCCGACGACCGCCTCTTCAGCCGCGAAGCCATCGACTTCATGCACGGCCTGGCAAACATCCTCAGCACGGTTCACCAGCGCGAAGTCGCCGAGCTCGCCCTCGTCGAAAGCGAACAAAAGCTCCTCCAGTCGCAAAAAATGGAGGCCGTCGGCCTCCTCGCCGGTGGTGTCGCCCACGACTTCAACAACCTCCTCACCGCGATCCGCTGCTACGGTGACATCCTCCACGACGACCTCGCCGAGATCTCCCCCGAGCTCCGCGCCAAAGCCGGCGAGATCCTCAAAGCCACCTCCCGCGCCAGCGCCCTCGTCCGCCAGCTCCTCGCCTTCAGCCGCAAACAAGTTCTCCAGCTCGAACTCCTCGACCTCAACGCCGTCCTCACCGACCTCAAAGACCTGATACGTTCGCTCCTCAGCGAAAACATCGACCTCCGCATTCTCCTCCCCGACCAGCCCGTCACCATCGAGGCCGACCGCAGCCAGATCGAACAAGTTATCATCAACCTCGCGATCAACGCCCGCGATGCCATGACCCAAGGCGGCGCCCTCACGCTGCGCACCGGCTGGCGCGACATCGCCGCCGGCGACATCCCGGATCTCCAGCCCGGCCGCTACTCGATGATCTCCGTCACCGATACCGGCTCCGGCATGAGCGAGGAAGTGCAGAAGAAAATCTTCCAACCCTTCTTCACCACCAAACCCAAAGGCCGCGGCACCGGCCTCGGCCTCGCCACCTGTGCTGTCGTCATCAAACACTACGCTGGCGCCATCCGCTTCGACACCTCCGTCGGCGAAGGCACCACCTTCCACGTGCTTGTCCCGCACACGGAATCGCCCGCGCTCAACCTCGATTTCAACTTCGACGACGAACCCGGCACCGGCACCGAAACCATCCTCCTCGTCGAGGACGACGAAGCCATCCGCAACGTCACCTCCGCCATCCTCCGCTCTCTCGGGTATCAGATTTTCCCCTTCCCCGGCGGCGCCGAAGCCCTCGAATTTTGCTCCGGCGACAACGCCCCTTCGTTCGACCTGCTGCTCAGCGACATCGTCATGCCCAACATCGGCGGCCGCGAACTCGCCGAGCGCCTCCTCGCCCTGCGCCCCGGCCTCCGCGTCCTTTTCATGTCCGGCTACGTCGACGACCCTGTCATCTTGCAAGCCGTCCAGGAAGCCGCCGTCCCCTTCCTGGAAAAACCGTTCACCCGCGACACCCTCGCCCGCAAAGTCCGCGAAGCCCTCGACGTAAAAGCCTAGTGCTCCCACCGTCCGACTCCGCCCCACTTTCCTCCCGCGCGCCCTTCGGCCTCCACTGGCGCTCTCAGTCTTGCAGCCCCGATTTCTTGCGGGGAAAAATCGTCCCAATGGCGTTACACCACACAGCACGTTCACGTCACTCCGCCCCCTTTCTCTCATGAAACCCAAACACCTGTTCTCTCTCGCCCTGGCCGCCGCCGTCGCCTTCGGTGCCGGTTCCGCCTCGGCGGCCCTCGAAGCCACCGGTCCGTACAAAAATCGCGACAACCCCAATCCGAAGGACAATGGCGAAGGCTCCTACAGCATCCCCTATCATCTCCCCACCACCGCCGAGATCACCGAGGT
>CAMLSH010000463.1 GCA_946482625.1 uncultured Opitutaceae bacterium | reverse complement strand
CGAATGCGGATCTGGCGACTGGCCGCTGCAGCTTCCCGCGCTTCGGTCTAAAGCGCCTTCAGCAGTTCCTCCCACACCGTATCCTTTAATTTCCGGTGCAACCGCAGATTCGGTTTACCCGGCACCCGCGTTCCATCTTTCCCGATTTCGTCCAAAGCCGGCACCATCGTGATGACTGCCTCAGCAAAGGTTATTTCCACCGTCGCCTCCTTCTTTCTCTCTCTCAGCGTCGCGACGATTTTCTCCGGAGTGTCTGACGCCACGGTCCAGCCGTGCGCCTTTAACCCGGCAATCACCGCGGCACGGGCTTTTTCGTGAGTAACGCCATCGGGAATTTTCAGCTCGTTTTCAGGAAGCGACGACTCACCGCGCACGCTGTCATCGGTGAAAAGTCCGCCCCGTTTCTCCTCAGCCTCTGTGGCCGGTTCCATCAACCCTGCCTTGGCGAGCAATGACCGCGTCCCCGCCTTGGTCATCGCGTCGAGCTCCACCAGGATTTTCTTTCTATCAAGGACCGGATAGTCATTCCAGCTCCCCTCCCAGTTGACGTCCGAGAGCGGCAGACTGCGCATGTCGTGTTCCCGATTCACGATCTTCCGCGCCTTCCGGCTATAGATCCGCATACTCAAAGCGTTGTACGCATAAGAGCGCCGGTTCCCAATCACTCCGCGCGTATAAACGCCGCCGCCTCTAAATGGCTGCGTGGTGCGCGTGATCCAATCGATCGCTTCCGTCCCCTGAATCGCGATCACCACGTCCACATCCAACGTCTCCGCGAACATACCCAGCTTCCGAGCCAAATCATCGTCTCCTCGGGGAAAAGCGCCCGTCTCGACCGACGTCGCTGGTATCCGCAGCCCAACGCCATCGACTATCTGCGCCTCACGCGTCAATCCGCCCTTGGCCACCGTGAGCGCGATTTCGTTGGCATTAAAACCGGTGTCCGTGGCCTGCCAGTCTTTCCGACCGACCAGACTCGTGCCGATCCACTGCCCACGCACGACGGGCTCGATCGCAATAATCACCGCCGCCTTTTCCGCTTCCGCAATCACGCCGCTCGATACTTCCGCGGCTCGGCTACCGGGCAGACACAGGGAAATCACCGCCACCAACACGAAGAACTGTTTGGCCATACAGGCAGAGCCAACAGACAGGAACTCCTCGCTCAAGGAATTTAACGACCGCGCCCTTTCAACTGCTCCGCATACCGCGTCACCGCCGACTCCGGCACCACCAAACGCCAGCCGCCAGGCGTATCGCGCAATTCGATATGCACCTGCCGCACCGAACCCGCTGCATTACGCAGTTGTACCGCAGCGCTCGGGCGTTCCGCTTGTCGCTGCGGGTCGTCGGCCGGATCTCTGAACGCGAGAATACGCGCACCCTCAAGCGGCACATCCTTCGCTGTCATGAACGCGACGAGGTCCTCCGGGGTCGCGTAACGCGCCTGCATCTCCTTGGGCAAACTCGCCAGCAACGCCTCCGCCTTCCGCCGCGCGCCCTCCTCCAGCACACAGCTCTTCATCAACAACTCCGTGTCGCCTCCCGCGGCCGCCCACAACGCAGTTTCAATCGCCGCCGCCGGTGTCGCGTATCCAGCATTCCGCCACGCTGAGGCCGGTACGATCTCCTTCTCGATGTCCGGCGCCGCTCCCTCGGTCGCCTTCGGCCTTCGCACCGGCAACGGCCGCGTCTCCGCAACCGACGTTTTCAACCGGGCGACTTCTTCCCTCAACCGCTCCAAGGCCGCGCGATCTCCCCGCAAGCGCTCAAGCTCCGCCACGTCCACGGCAGGCTCCGACGATTTCCGGTTCTCCCGCTCCAGCCCACGTCCCTCGTGTTCCAGCTTCGCACGCTCGTCCTCCACTTCCTGGCGCAGACGCTCCGTCTTCGCCCGTTCGGCAAACAACACCGCCGCCACGATCGCCGCGAGAGCGCACACCACGCTCCAGCCGATCATCCGCTTTGATCCGCCGTATTCAGAACCACGTGTTCGCACGTCCGTCCTCCTCTCGAAACGCAAAGACGATCGGCACGACCATCTGCACATTGACCGGTACGTTCGCCTTTTTTCCCGCCTCGAAGGTCCACGTTTTCACCGCCGAGACCGCGACCTCGGCAAACGCATCATGCGACGACTTCATCGCCTCCGCGTTCCGCACAACTCCGTCAGCATCGACCACGAATCGCACGACCGCATTTCCCTCTATCCCGATCGCTCGAAGATCCTTCGGATATTTCGCCGGCGTTCCTCTCGATTTCACCTTCGGGACTACATCGATCTCCGAAACATTAAAAACCGCTTGGTCATTCGCGCCCGTCGAAGCCGCTTTCTGCAACCGCTCGCGCGCCGCCAGATTGGCCGCGAGGTCCTGCCTCAAGACCTCCGCTTCCACCTCTAGCCGCGCAAACGCCACATCGTCTTTCCTCAGTTCGCTCAGTTCCGCCGCGATCTGAGCCCGCTTCCGGCCGTCTTCCGCATGCGCTTCCGCCAACAACTCCCCGTCCATCTGCACGCGCGCCCGTTCCTCCTGCAAAGCCGTATTCAGTTTTTCCTGCGCGATAAAACCAGCCACGCCTCCCGCCACGACCGCGCCCGCCAGTCCGATTTGTAGTTTAGTCATGCCCATAAAAGTCATCCAGCCTGCCGTGCCTGCCCCCGCCGTGCTCACACCCGCGAGCGCCGTTCCTGTCACCGTTACAACCAGACTTGCGGGGACCGCCGCCATCGCCTGTCCGCTCAATGCCACCACGAGCGCCCCCGCCGTCGATGTCACGCCTCGCCGTGTCAGCCGCGCCCGCAATTTTTCCAAGGCCCGGTTCACCCGCAGCCGCGCGGCATCTTCGCTCACCGCGAGCTTCGCGCCCACCTCGGCAAATGCGCGCCCTTCAAAGAATCGCAGCAACACCGCCTCGCGATCGCGTTCCCCGAGCGCGTGCAACGCATCGTCGATCACCGGCCGCAACCGCTCCCAGTCGGCCGCCGCACCGCCCACGCCCGCTTCTCCATCTGGTCGCAACGACCTATTTCCTTCCGACGAAATCTCGCTCATTCGCTGCGCCTCCTGCTCTCGCTTGCGACGTCGCTGCTCGCCCCGCACCACCTGCACCGCCGCATAACGCGTGCTCGTGTAAAGCCAGCCCACCAATACCGCACG
>CAMLSH010000462.1 GCA_946482625.1 uncultured Opitutaceae bacterium | reverse complement strand
CTGCGCGGCCGACTGGTTGCGCGGGGAGTCACCTCCACGGCCGCCGCGATCGGTCTGCTGCTCGGGCAGCAAGCGGTGTTTGCCGCGCCTGCAGGCGTTGCGGTGGCCGCCATCGCGCAAGCGAGTGCGGTGGCTCCGGCGGCGGCGTCCGGGATTTTCGGTTTTCTGCTTATGACCAAACTAACCGCTTCCCTCGCCAGCGGCGTGATCGCTGCTGGTCTCACGGCAGGCGCCTGGCTGTATTTTGTGCCAGGCGTCACGGCCGACGAACTCGATCATCTGCGCAGCGAAAATCAGCGTCTCGTCCAGGCGACGGGTCCGACGGCGACAGACGCCTCGCTTGAGGCGATCGCGCGTGAGTACACGGACGGGACGAGTCAGGTCGCGCGATTGGTGCGCGCGCGGTTCGATGCGAAGACGCGTGCTTCCGCCGGGGGAAACGTGGCTGGCTCCACTGGGGCAGCCCAGCCGACGACCGCGGACTCGGCAGAAAAGCCGGCGGCGAGCGGGCATCGCGATCACGGGCTGGCGACGCCGCGCGATTCGTTTCTGACGTTTGCGTGGGCGAGCGACTCGGCCGATGTCGATGCGCTTGCACGCATGATCTGGCTCGATCCTGAAACCCGGCAAAAGGCGATCGAGGTGATGGCCCAGCAGCCGAAAGCACTCGTCGCGGAGTATCCGACGCCGGAGCAGTTTTATGCGTTCATCACGGCGGCGTTGTGTCTGCAAGCGCCGCCGCCGGGCTCGGATATTTTGGAGCTGAAATTCGACAGTATGAAGCCGCGAGAACTCCGGCCAGGGCGCCTGGCGTTTCCCAATAACTATGAATTTCAGCAGACCGAGCAGGGATGGAAGTGGGTGCTGCCGGAGAAGGCCGTCACCCGTTGGCTGCATGTGCTCAACGATTCCGTGCTCACGAAACCCGCCGCGAAATGAGTGCTTCAACGCTTTCTTCCATGTCGCCCATCAAAATCTCCCTCATAAGCGCGGTCGCGGCAGTCGCGATCACCGGCACGGCGCTGTTTCTTCTTCAACGGGCGCGCACTGAAGAGTTCCGCCAGCTTCGTCGGGCGAACGAGCAGATGCGCAAAGATGCGTATGCTCGTTGGCAGAGTGCGCATGCGGCGTCGGGGATCTCTGGTGCATCGCCGGGCACGGTCGCCGCTGAAAACGCTGCGACGGTGGACTCTGGTCAAAAAGGCAGACGTGCCGGCAATGCGGATACGGCGGTGAGCGAGGCGGCGCCTGCTTATCGGTTTCAAGGGCAGGCGACGCCGGTGGATGCGTTGCAATCCTTCGCCTGGGCGTGTGATCGCGGAGACACGGCGCTGATGCAGAAATTGATCACGTTCGAAGGGAGCGCGCGCCCGAAGGTGGAGGCGTATTTCGCGACGTTGCCGGCGGAGATCCGCGCGCAGTGTCCTACGATCGAAGCGCTGGCGGCGATGTTGCTCGTTCAGGACGGCATGCAGCGTCCGTTTCCTCGGACCGACTTGCTGGCACGCGCGACCGTGGAGAAAATCTCCGACGATCAAGTTCGCACTCGGCTGCCCGGGACGCCGCGCGATGGCGGACTTTTTCAGCGCTTCGGAGCGGATTGGAAATTCGTGATCACCGAGGCCGCGGTCGATGGATACCTCGCCAAGGCGGTGCGGCGGTGAGGGGCTGGGGCGACTGCCTCAGGGGCGGCCGCCGAAGGTGAGGTAGTCGTCGAGGTCGAGGCGGTCGAAGAGCGTGCGGACGTCTTCGCGGCCGGGGGCTTTTTCTTTGATCATATCGGCGAACATGCCGTGTCGCATGGCGTCGCCGGGCGGGAGGTTGAGCAACCAGTTGGACCAGCTGGCGATTTCGAAGTCGGTGCGCTTGTGCGTGGAGTTGGCGTTGAACCACGTGAGCATTTCGGAGTCGGTGGCGCCGGCCGCAGCGGCTTCGTAGAAGGCGTGGGCGTCGATGCCGGCGAAGGTGAAGAGGCGTTGATCGAGGGGATTGTGGTACTTGTACTCGCCGAGTTTGCCGGCGGCTTTGGCGCGGGCTTTGTCGATGATGCGCGGGAGCACGACGTAGCCGCCGAGTTGAACGCGTGGGCTGCGCGGCGGGTGTTGGGTGAGGTCGGGCGCGGCGTAGGAGATCATGGTGCTGTGAGCGAAAGGTGCGCTACGGTTAGTTGAATCGCAAAGACGCGAAGGCAGCTAAGGTCGGAGCGAAGGAAGGAAGTGAATCGCGAAGATGCTAAGATGCGAAGGCAGACGCAAAGAAGAGGGAGGTTCGAAACTTTGCAGCTTTGCGTCTTTGCGATTCAAAATCCGGCAAGGATCAACCTTTGAGGACTTCGGCTAACTTGGCGGTGTCTTTGCCGCCGCCCATGGCGAAGTCGGGTTTGCCGCCGCCTTTGCCGCCGAGTTTGCCCGACAGGTCGGCGATGATTTTGCCGGCTTGGTGGCCGGCTTTGATCGCGGCCGGTGAAACGAACGCGACGAGCGAGACTTTGTCGGGAGCGACGACGGCGCCGAGTTGGACCACGCCTTCGCCGAGTTTGGCGAGGACCTGGCTGCCGAGGCTGCGGAGCGTCTCGGGCGCGTCGACGGTGACGACGGCGCTGACGAATTTGAGGCCGTCGCGGTCGGTCGCTTTGGAGGCGAGGTCGGCGGCGAGTTCGTTGATGGCTTTTTGTTGGAAGACCTTCAGCTGCTTCTCGGTTTCTTTTTGTTGGGCGAGGAGCGATTCGAGTTTTTTGGCGACGTCGAGCGGGCCGGCGGAGAGGGCGGTGGACACGGCGTTGAGGGCTGCTTCGCGTTGGGCGATGTAGTCGAGGGCGGCCTGGCCGGCGACGGCTTCGATGCGGCGGGTGCCGGCGGCGATGGCGGCTTCGCTGACGACTTTGATGAGGCCGATTTCGCCGGTCGTGGAAACGTGGGTACCGCCGCAGAGTTCGCGGCTGTAGCCGCCGATGTCGACGACGCGGACGAATTTGCCGTACTTGTCGCCGAAGAAGGCGAGGGTGCCTTCGGGTTTTTTGTCGAACTCGGTTTCGTAGGTTTCGACTTTGGCGTTATCGAGGACCTTCTCGTTGACGAGTTGCTCGACTTCGCGGAGTTGCGCGGGGGTGACGGCTTCGAAGTGGGAGAAGTCGAAGCGCATGCGGTCGGGCGTCTTCGAGGT
>CAMLSH010000461.1 GCA_946482625.1 uncultured Opitutaceae bacterium | reverse complement strand
GTGAGTGTGAGGGTTTGGGCGAGGCCGCTGGCGACTTCGACGAAGTGGAGTTCGGCGTGAATCGCGCGCTGCGGGAATGCCAGCGGAAGAGGGACTTCGGCGGGAGTGTCACGTATTACGTGACACTTTTGCTGATCGGCGGGCGAAGTTTTGGCGGGGAGGGCCGAGGGGTCGAAGCGGGCGAGGGCGGAATAGGTCGCGATCTGGATGAAGTAGGATGGGTAGGCGGTTCGGAGTTCGGTGTCGTCGGCGGGGAGTTCGCGGGTGACGGTTTTGATTTCGCGGAGCGTGATGGCGCGTTCGCCGGGGATGAGCTGGTCGATGCGGCCGGTGAGCGTGAGCGTCCAGCCGTGATGGACGACGCGGCCGGTGATAGGGATTTCGAAGAGGGCGTCGCTGCGCTCGGCGGTGGTCTGGGCTCGGAGCTGGTTGTGCCAGTGGGTGCCGAGTTGGGCGCGCCAGATACCGGAGGGGCCGCCGGTGGAGTCGCGGGGGCCGAGGGTGAACTCGGAGAACTCACCAACGCTCAGGCGGGCGGTGCGTTGATCGAGGTCGAAATCCATGTGGCGAGCGGGCGGAAAGAGGAATCGCAAAGATGCGAAGGCGCAAAGTAAGGAGCAAAGAAGACAGCAGCGGATCAGGTGAACTTAGGGGAGGATTTCGGTGTGTTCGCGGAGGTAGTCTTCGAGGCGTTTTTGGAGGCGGGTGACGGTGGCGGTGTCAGTGGTTTGGGCGGCGACAGGTTGATTGAGGAGCTCGGCGACGACGGGGCGGTCGGTGGCGGAGAGCGTGGGAAACCAGTGTTGTTTCACCGGGTGGCCTTCGTCGCGAGCGAGGCGGTAGAGACTTTTAAAATACACGATGTCGGGACGCGGGCTCGTCGCGAAGGCGGCGAGGGCGTCGCGGAGGAGCTGGTAGATGCGCTCGCGGCTTTCTTCGGGGACGGGGTTGCGCGCGATGTAGGTGGCGAGCGACGAGGCGTGGCGGAGCGTTTCGTAGTCGCGGCCGAGTCCGGCGTGGCGGGTGAGCAGGCGGGGTTCTTTGATGAACCAAGTCTGACCTTGGTTCGCGGTTTCGAGGAAGAGGGCGACCTCGTCGAAGAGGTCGAGGGTGACGGCGTTGGTCGCGGATTTTTTCGGGAGGCGCTGGAGGGCGAGGAGCGTGCCGTGCGTGGGGGAGAAAATCGTGAGGGACTGAAACGTGTCGGCGGGCGGGCGTTTGAGTAGGACGACGGCGTCGGTCGTGAGCGGCTGGCCGGGCATTGAAAACTGAAGAGTGAAGGGTGAAGGGAGAAATTGCCGGAGGAGCCGATTACGAGCGGACCGGAGTGCAGAAGAGCGGCGTGGGTGCTGACGGTTCTTTCCTCTTTCTCTTCTTCGTCAGGGAGTCGGCGGCGGCGCAGCGGGAGAACGAATAAGAGAAAGAGGAAAGAGGAAACGTTAGGGGAGCGTCGAAGGTGTGGTGGGGGCCGGGGCGGGGGGCCAGGGCGGGATGACGGCGCCGCCAGAGATGATCATTTTCATGCCTTCGCCGACGGTCATATCGAGTTCGGTGATTTCGCTTCTAGGGAGGAGGATCAAGAAGCCGCTGGTGGGATTGGGCGAGGTGGGGATGAAGATGGTCCAGAGTTCGGCCGTGGTGCGGGCCTGGATTTCGCCTTGGGATTTGTTGGTGAGGAAACCGATGGCGTAGGTGCCGGGGCGGGGGAATTGGACGAGGACGACCTTGCTGAAGAGGTTGCGGTTCTGGCTACCGAAGGTGTCGACGATTTGTTTGACGGTGTTGTAGACGGTGCTGACGCCGGGGATGTTTTGGACAAAGCGTTCGGCGATGCTGCCGAAGTATTGGCCGAGCACGTAGCGCGAGATCGAGCCAAGGAGGGTGATCAGCGCGATGATGATGAGCGTCGCAATGACGTTCCAGACGACGCGGAGGCTTTCGTTGTCGCGGAGTTCGTCGGGGACGAAGAAGAAAAAGTAGTCGCGGAAGCCGCCGCCGACTTTTTCGAAGAGGGCGGAGAACACGATCCAGGTGATCGTGATCGGCGTGAGCAGGAGGAGGCCGGAGATGAAGGCGTTGCGGAAGGTGGCGACGCGGGATTGGCCGGGTGCGGGAACGGTGTCGGGCATGGAGGGATGGACGGAGGGAGCGAGACTTGTGCCGCGTGCGCGCTGAGCGGGCAAGCGAATGACCGGAAGGCGTGAGAAACGCTCAACCCTCAACGTTTAACGCTGAACGCTTAAGTGCCGACGGCCCGCGTTCACGCGGTGTGCGATCTGCCGAGCTTGAAGCGCGGGAGGGCTTTGGCCGCGCGCAGGAGGTCCATGGCGCGGGATTCGGCGGCGCGCATGCGGCGTTTTTTGGCCGGTTTCAAATCGTCGTAGCCGGCGAGGTGGAGCCAGCCATGCACGACGTAGAGCGTGAGTTCTTCGGAGAAGTCGCGGTCGTGCGTGGCGGCGAAAGCGGCGGCGGTGTCGGCGGAGACGCAGATTTCGCCGGCGCTTTGAAGGGCGGCGTTGCCTTCGAAGGTGATGACGTCGGTGGTCGACGGGTCATCGAGAAAATCGTCGTGGATGCGCGCGAGCGCGGCGTCGGTGAGGAAGGCGAGGGAGAGTTCGCCGGGCGGGACGGGCGTCGGGGATTTTCGATGGGTAGATTCTGTCGCTTCGCTCGGTGCGATTTTGGAATTTCGATTGGCGGACGTCGGCGCGGAGGGGGCGTCGGACTCGGGCGTGGCGAGTTGGGACTCGGCGATTTTTCGCGCGGTCGGGGTGAGCAGCGAGAGATCGGACTCGGTGTAGCGGAAGCGGGCGTCGAGCGTATGGATGACCTTGGCCACGGCGCGGCGGTCGAGTTTGAGGCGAGGATGGGCGTTGTGAAGATGGACCTCTCGAGCGGGCATGGCGGAAGGGGGCGTAAGGCCGAAATCGGAAGGCCGAATGCCGAAGGAGCAAACCGAAAGTGGCCGTTGCCGCGGAGCGGCAACGGAGTGACCAATGAGCAGTGGTTATTGGTCGGATTGGGCTCGGGGTGGAGCGGGCGCTCCACGCACGCTGGGAAATGAGGGCAGGCGGATGATGCGTTGCGCGGGCGACGGCCAGAACGCGCGGGGACCGCACGTTCCACCTCGGAATCTCTCTCGTTCTTAAAGAGAAATCCTCAGG
>CAMLSH010000460.1 GCA_946482625.1 uncultured Opitutaceae bacterium | reverse complement strand
GTTTCGCCCGCTCGTTCGCCAGAGTAGCTCAGTGGTAGAGCAGAGGACTCATAAGCCTTTGGTCGCCGGTTCAATCCCGGCCTCTGGCACCACTCTCCCGGAGCGACTTAGAAAAACTAAGTCGCTCTTTCTTTTTACCCCTTCGGCCGCCCCGATTTTCCCCGCCTCCACAACGTGGACCGCTACTTGGCACTTTTTTCTAACGCGGTAGAACGCGCCCGGCCCTTGCTCGACACGAACCAGATCAAACCTGCCGTGGGCAGTTGGTACGACTCGGTCGTTCTGAAGCTTCAGAAGGACGGCTGGATGAGCGACGACGCCAAAGCCGGCCCGGCCGCATGTGGAATTTTCTTCTCCATCTGGATCGACGCGAAGTCCCTGAAACAGGCCCGGGCGCTCTACAACATCCACGCGTTACGGCTCCGAGAGCTTCCTGGATATACGATCACAAGTCGTGACTTCGCCGCAGGCTTCAGAGCGAAATTCTCCGCCTCGAGCAAACGCTGGCCGCACGTATCCACCGATTTCGGACCGCAGACCTTGATGCAGGGCTGGTTCGAACTGGCCGAACCTGAGCGATTCGGCCGAAACGTCGACCAGCTCATCCATGAGTTCGTCAAGATGCATGGCACCATCGACGCACTCCTCGCTCAGCACAGACAGTGCTGACTCGATGGCGAGCCCTGCGACCGAAAAGTTACTTTTGAGGCTGAAGAGATGGAGCCCGGCCTGATCCCTTCCCCAAAACGTCACCTCACACTTTGAGCCCGAGCTCGTCTACGCGCTTGCGCAAAGTCGCTCGCGTGATGCCGAGTTTTTCCGAGGCGCGGACCATGTTGCCGCCTTCAGCTTTCAGCACGCGCACGATCATCTCGCGCTCAAGACGGCTCAGGATGGACTCATCGCCCACCGAGAGCTTCTCGTGCAAGAAATCCAGCGCATGTTCAACCGTCAGCGCGGGCTCCGCGGGAGCGATCGCCTCGACCGCCTGACGTGCGTGAGTGAGTGCGGCCGACTCGGCAGCGACCGTGCGCAATGTGTCGAAAGGCGCGGCACTGGTCTGCGACGACAATACCGCCGCCGGCGCGGCGCTCGCGAAAGGCGGCGGGGTGCCCCCCGCAACCGCAGCTGCGGGAGCGGGCAATGGTGCAGAGGCCACCGCGGATGCCCCCGCGGCGTCGCGGATTTCCTGCGGCAGATCCTTCAACAAAATCGTGTCGCCCTGTGCGATCACCGCGCTGCGATAGATCACGTTTTCCAGCTCGCGCACGTTGCCCGGCCAGCGATGCCGCGTGAGCACCGCCATCGCTTCCGGCGACACTTTGCTGACGCGTGCCTTTTTCTGCTTCGCGAGGTTCTGCACGCAGAAATCGACGATCTGCGGGATGTCGTCCTCACGGTCGCGCAGCGCGGGCATACGGATGCGGACAACGTTAAGCCGGTAATAAAGGTCTTCGCGGAAGGTCTTCGCCTTCACCATTTCTTCGAGATCCTTGTTCGTCGCGGCGATGATGCGGACATCGACTTTGATCGTGTCGACTCCGCCGACACGCTGGATTTCTCCCTGCTGAAGCACGCGCAAAATCTTTGTCTGCGTCGCGAGCGCCATGTCGCCGATCTCATCTAGGAAAATCGTGCCGCCGTCGCACAGCTCGAATTTCCCGAGCCGCTGCCCGGTCGCGCCGGTGAACGAGCCTTTTTCATGACCGAAGAGTTCGCTCTCGATCAAGTTGTCGGGAATCGCCGCGCAGTTGACCGCGATAAACGGTTTCGACGCACGATGGCTGTGCTTCCAGATCGAGCGCGCGACGAGCTCTTTGCCCGTGCCGCTTTCGCCCGTGACCATCACCGTGACGTCGCTCGCGGTGACCTGGCCGATGATCTTAAAAACATCCTGCATCACCGGCGAACTGCCGACGATGCCTTCCTTGTAATCCTCGCTATTGATCGTCGGCTTGTACTCGCCGACCGCCCGCATGTCGGCGTGGGCTTTGAGCGCGTTTTCCGCCAGCGTGAGCACCTTCTGCGGATCGAAGGGCTTCATGATGTAGTCGAACGCTCCATACTTCATGGCCTCGATGGCGGTCTGCGCCGTGCCGAAGGCGGTCATGAGCACGACCAGCTGCTTCGGATTGCTCGAACGGATGTGTTGCAACGCCTCGATGCCGCTCATGCCGCTCATGCGGATGTCGAGAAACACGAGATCCGGCGGGCTCTTCTTCACGATGGCGATGCCCTGCTCACCGCTCGGCGCCTCGATCACCTGGTATTTCCGCGAGGAAAGGACGCGGGAGAGCGAATAGCGGATCTCCGAGTCGTCATCGATGATGAGGATGGTCGGTGTCTTGGCGGCGGTGTCGGGCATGGGAACGAGGGAAGACGGAGGCGGGTTGGCCGGGCGGATGGCGAAACCCACAAAACACGTTTTGCTTAGGTCAAATGCTCGACTGGTCAATTAGCTTGTTCCGCATCGCGCGCATCCAGCTCGCCGTGCACGTCTCCTTTTTTCTTCTGCTGGGTTATGTCGCATGGGAAGGCTGGAACGCCGTCCCGGAAGCGCGCTGGCTAGGACTCGCCTGGAGCGTTACTTACACACTGCTGGCGTTCACCTGCGTGGTGCTGCACGAGCTCGGCCACGCCTTCACCGCCCGCGGCTTTGGCGTGGGCGTGCCACGAATTTTACTCATGCCGGTCGGTGGCATGGCGGAGTTCGATCATGTACCGCGCGAACCGCGTCAGGAAATCGCCATCGCTCTCGCCGGACCGGCGGTGAATTTCCTGCTGATCGCCGTGCTGATGATGTTCGTGAGCCTTCCGACCGCAGATGAACTCGTTTCATTCGAGCTCACCGTCGCCAGCCTCGCGCGGCATCTCCTCGTGATCAATTTCGCGATGGGCTGCTTCAACCTCGTACCCGTTTTCCCCATGGATGGCGGCCGCGTGCTGCGAGCATTGCTCGCGAAACGCCTGCCCTACGTAAAAGCGACCTTTTGGGCCGCCACGGTCGGAAAGGTCTTCGCTCTCGGAGCTATCGCGCTCGCCATGACCGGCATGATCATCACGCACTCATGGGTGCAAGGTTCGCTGCTCGCGCTGCTGTTCGCTTTCATCTTCTGGGCAGGCGAACTCGAATACCGAAACGTGAAAAGCGAGGACCGCGAAGCCGAGTACTGGCG
>CAMLSH010000459.1 GCA_946482625.1 uncultured Opitutaceae bacterium | reverse complement strand
GTGAAAAGGCGCAGCAGCAGGCCGACCAGATTGTGAAGGCCGAGATCGACAAGGAACGCGTGCGCATCGATGCCGAAGCCAAGGCCGCGCAGACGAAGATCATTCAAGAAGGCCAGTCGGCCGCGTACGTCATTCAGAAGGATGCCGAAGCCGAGGGCGTTCGCCGCGTGGCTGAAGGTGAAGCGGCGGGTATTCGCGCCAAGCTCGGCGCCGAGGCGACCGGTATTCAGGCAAAACTGACGGCCGAGGCCGAAGGTACGCGCGCACTCCTCGATGCGAAGGCGCAGGGCTTCGAGAAGCTGCTTCGCGTGGCCAGCGATACACATGGCGCGACGCAGCTCCTCATCGCAGAGAATATCGTGCGTATCGCCGAGATTCAGGCGGGCGCGATCAAGGGGCTCTCGTTCGAGAAGGTCATCGTCATGGGCGGTGGCGCGGGCGGGCAGAACGCCGGTCCCGGGCAGTTCGTGCAGGATCTCTACAAGGGCGTGCTGCCGATTCAGGAACTGGCGAAGAGCGTGGGGCTAAATCTCCCGGCGTTCCTTGGGACGCAGGCGCCGGAAAGCGGCGGAGCGGTGGCCGCCAAGACGGACTCGACCACTGGAAAAACAAGTGCGGGTGCGTCGGAATCGAAGAGCGCAAGCTGACCGACCCGATGAAGCGGAGCGGCCTCGACGGCCGCTCCGCCCGGAATCGCGCGAGGGTTTTCTTATATGGCTTTTGTCATCGTGACGGTTTTCTTCGCGCTCGGCATTTGGATGCTGTGGCTGGTACGACACGCGGGGGGCGGCTCTCGGAATGAATCGGGAGGATGCGACGGTGGGTTGCCACCAGTATGGTCAGCGGGGTCCGACGTTTTTTCGTCGGATTCGTCGGCCGGGGCGAGTTCGAGTGACGGCGACTCGGGGGCGTCTGGCGGCGACTGCGGAGGATGCGGCGGTGGAGGTGATGGTGGTGGTGGCGGCGACTGACTTTAAAATGAACATGGTATCGAATTTTTGGAGGCGCGTTCGTGGGGCGCGACCGATCGGGTTGCTGGTGGCGAGCATCGGGCTGGCGTTGGCGGCGCAGGCGAAAGACCGGTGGATTTGCGCGCAGACGGAGCACTTCGAGGTGCTGAGCAATGCGAGCGAACGCGAAGCGCGGCTGCTGGTGGCGCGATTGGAGCAGTTCAGGGAAACGTTTTTGTCGATCGTGCCGGGCAAACCGTTTCATGAGCCGCGGACGACGGTGGTGATTTTTGGCAGCGACCGGGATTTCCGGCCATACAAGCCGCTCTACAACGGCAAGCCCAAGGAAAATCTGGCGGGCGTGTTTCGCGGGGCGCCCGATGAAGTGGTGATCGCGATGTCCACCGAGCGGGAGTTGGAGCGGACTATTCCGACGATCTATCACGAATACGTGCATTTGCTCATGCATGCGCGCGGGTATCGTTTCCCGCCGTGGTTGAATGAAGGCGTGGCGGAGCTATACGAGACCATCGAGTTTGAGCCGGAGCGCGTGATGGTGGGACGGCACAATCCGATTCACGTGATGAAGCTGAATCGCGGAACGTTGATGCCGCTGGCTCAGCTTTTTTCGGTCACGCACGGATCGCCGGAGTATAACGAGACGGACCGAAAGACTTTGTTCTACGCGCAGTCGTGGGCGCTGGTGCATTATTGCGTGACGGCGCAGCGAAAGAACAAGAAGCAGGGGGAGGGTTTTGGAGAGTTTCTTGGGTTGATGTCGGTCGGAACACCTCCGGAGCAGGCGATGCAGCAGGCGTACGGGATGAGTCTGGAGGAGATGGAGCGGGATCTCGGCTCTCATGTGCGCGGCGGCCGTTATGTGCTGAAGACATACACGTTGCCGAAGGTCGATTATGCGGCGCGGGTGACCTTCCGGCCGGCGACGGATTTCGAGCGCGACGTGGGGCTGGCCAACTTGAAATGGCGGCTGCAGCGCAACGGCGATGCGACGTATCAGTTGATGCAGCTGGCCGAGCGGGAGCCAGGCTCACCGCGTCCGCAGGAAGTGTTGGCTGCGATCGTGCGCTCTGGCGACGACCGGCGGCGCGCGCTCGACTACTGGACGGAGGCGGCGCGGTTGGGGACGACCAATCCGTATGTGTATGTGCAACTCGCCGAGGATTCGCTGCGGCAGTATCTGGTGGGCGCGAAGACGGGATTCCGGCTGCACGCGGATGCATGCGCGGAACTGCGGGCGTGGCTGGATAGAGCGGTGGCGCTCGATCCGAACTATGCGGAAGCGTGGGACTGGCTGGCGTTGACGGAAGCGTATTCAGAAAAGCCACGCGGCAGCATCGTGCAGGCGCTGCAGGCCAAGCGGAAGGTCTTCGGTGACCGGCCGCGGATACTGGCGGGGTTTGCGCTAATCGCGTTGCGAGCCACGCCGCCTCAACCGGAGTTCGCGGAACGACTGGCGGATGTTTTGCTGGAAATGCCGTCGGTGAAGCGCCGCCCCGAACGCGATCAGGTGAAAGCGCTTTCAGTCCAGATGAACGACGGTCGCGGGCAGTCGTGGACGCACCGGCCGGAGTACTTTCCCGAATTGGCGGGTATCGCCCGGGCGGTGAAGGCGCAGGCGCAAAAACAAAAACCGGCTGCGGACAAGGCGTCCGAGCCGGTGGAATTCGAGCTTCCCGACGCGTATTGATCGGCGGGAAGCTGCGGCGGTCCGCAGTGAAGCGGACTCGTGCGATGGTTGCGTTCAGCTCGCGGGAACGAGGGTCACGCTCTCGAGCGCGACGCGGTCGATGGGCGTGCTCTTTTCGCCGCCGCCGCCGGACTTGGTGGGGACGTTGGCGAGCTGTTCGAGGACGTCGTCACCCTTCACGACCTGGCCGAAGGCGGTGTATTGGCGATCGAGGAAACGGGCCTCGCCGTGGCAAATGAAAAACTGGCTGCCGGCGGAGTCGGGATTGGAGGAGCGGGCCATGGAGATGACGCCGCGGACGTGGGGCTTGGCGTTGAACTCGGCCTTGATCTGGTAGCCGGGGCCGCCGGTGCCGGGCATGCCGGACTGGCCTTCCTTGGTGTTGGGGCAGCCGCCTTGGATCATGAAGCCCTTGATGATGCGGTGAAAGGCGGTGCCGTCATAAAATCCCTCGCGGGCGAGCTTCTTGAAGTTCTCGACGGTTTTCGGTGCGACGTCGGGCCAGAAGGCGATGGTGATCT
>CAMLSH010000458.1 GCA_946482625.1 uncultured Opitutaceae bacterium | reverse complement strand
GCGAACTCCACGGCGGCACCGGCGGAAAGCGTCTGGACTGAAGAGCTTCCGCTGAGCGTCTTCCCGTCGGCATCGAGAATCTCGCTCAAGACTGTCGCGTCGACCGGCGAAGCGCCTGTATTCGCGATGCGGGTACTCACACGCACGGTGGCGTCCGCCTCCACGCCCTGGCCCGGGTCACTGACAGTCGGCACGACGAAAACCCCGTCCGGCGCGACGTGAACCGGATCGGTCGAGATGAGGCGGACGTGGCGGTAAATGCCGCCGCCCTCGTACCACCAGCCTTCGTACCGTGGATCCACCTGCACCACGATGACGTTGTCGCCACCGGGCCTGGCTTTGTCGGTAATGTCGAACCGCGTGCGAGTGTATCCGCTGTACTGGCTCCCGATCAGCGAACCGTTCAACCAGTAGAGGCTGTTGTTGGCCACGCCGTCGAATTCGAGCCATAGGCGCCTGCCCGCCGCTTCGGCGGGGAGGGAAAACGTCTTTCGGTAGACGGCGGGTCGGACGGGAAGAAAGCCATGCAGCCAGTGCCAGTCAGGTTTGAGCAACGCGGCGCGTGGGTCGGAGGCTTTTTCCGCGAAGGATTCTTCGACGACATAGTCGTGCGGCACGTCGATCTGCCGCCATTTCGAATCGTTAAACGAGCGAAACACCGCCTCAGGGGCCTCGCCGAGGTGGAAGCGCCAGTCGTTATCCAACGAGACCGTCTGTCGCGGCGAGTCAGCGGCGCGAGCGTGTTGGTCACAAACGGCACACGCGACCAGCAGCAAACGGCCGAACAGGCGAAACGCGTTTCGCCTGCGGAGAACTCGGGGCAATGATATCTTCATAATAAAAAGAAGCAGATCGCGGCCTTCGTCATTTCACGGAGGCGGGGAGGGCGGGACGGGATTGAGGAGGGATTTGATCGCGCGACGCGATCCCTTCGTCCGCGAAGAGCGTAACATGTTTTGACTACAGACGACTGCGGCGGGCCTCTGCTAAATTAGCCGTTTCGTTGTCATCTCTCACGCGCCGCAACCTACCTCGTGCTGATGGTGCGCATGGCCGCCTCATCGTGTGCAACCGCCCGCATGTAGCGATGCGCGTCATCTCTCTTCACCCCGCGTGCCTCGCTCCCTATTGAACTCGATGCGTCGTTATTCCCGATCACTCCTACCCGCGTCTCCTCTCGGTCTGGCGCTGGCGAGCCTGTTCTCGCTCATCGTTACCGCCAGATCTGCGGCCTTCGATGTCGATATCCACATCGACGTAGACAAACCGACCGTCGAACTCAGCCCGCATCTTTACGGCCTGTTTTTTGAAGACATCAATTACGCGGCGGACGGCGGTCTGTATGCCGAGCTCATTCAGAACCGCTCCTTCGAATATCATCCGCGTAGCAATCCCGAGCACACGTCGCTTTACGCGTGGGAGAAAGTCGAGCGCGACGGCGCGCGCGCTACGCTCGCTGTTTCCGACGAGCGTCCACTCAACGCCAACAACCGCCACTACCTCGAAATCGCCATTACCGAGCCCGGCCGCGCCGGCGTCAGCAACGCCGGTTTCGACGGCATCCGCCTCGATACGGGCGCACGCTACGATGTGGCGTTCTACGCGCGCGTCACCGACTGGAGCGGCCCGGCCTCCGTCACGCTCACGCTCGAACTGCCGGATGGCATGTCCGCCGGATCGCTCACCATCGACGGAATCGGCGGCGAATGGAAAAAATTCGAGGGCCAGCTCGTGTCTACGCAGACCGCGGACCGCGCACGCTTCGTTGTGACCACGACGGGACGCGGCACGCTCACGCTCGATATGGTTTCGCTCTTCCCGGAGGACACGTGGCGCGGTCGCAAATACGGCCTGCGCAAGGATCTCGTGCAGGCGCTCGCCGACCTGCGTCCTCGCTTCCTCCGCTTTCCCGGCGGATGCATCGCCCACGGCCACGGTCTCGCCAACCTGTACCGTTGGAAAGACACCGTCGGCGATGTCGCTGAGCGAAAGCCCAACTGGAATCTCTGGGGCTACCACCAGACCTACGGGCTCGGCTACTTTGAGTATTTCCAACTCTGCGAGGACCTCGGCGCGCTGGCGTTGCCGGTGGTTCCCGTCGGCGTCTCCTGCGGCTTTCGCGGCCTGGAGTGCGTGCCCATGGATCAACTACAGCCGCACATTCAGGACGTTCTTGACCTCATCGAGTTCGCCAACGGTCCCGCCGACAGCCCGTGGGGTTCCGTGCGCGCCCGCATGGGACACCCCGAACCATTCAACCTTCGTTACGTTTGCCTCGGCAACGAAGAGCACGACACGCCCGAGGTGCGCGCGCGTTTCCCTCATTTCGTCCGGGCGCTCCGGGAAGCGCATCCGGAGATCGAGATCATCGGCAACTCCGGCCTCAGCGCGAGTATCCCGCTCTACGACCTCATGACTCGCGAGCAGGTTTACAGCTCCGACGAACACTACTACGAGCTTCCCGAGTGGTTCCTCCACAACCAGCACCGCTTCGACAGCTTCGACCCACGCAAGCCGAAGATCTTTGTCGGAGAATACGCCTCTTGGGGTAACTGCGTCTTCAACGCCATCGCCGAGGCTGCTTACCTCACGGGCGTCGAGCGCAACGGCGACATCGTGGACATGGCCGCTTACGCTCCGCTTCTGGCGCGCGCCGGACGGACGCAGTGGAATCCTAACCTCATCTACTTCGATCAGCGGAAGGTTCTGCGCACAGCGAACTACTACGTTCAGCAGCTCTTCGCGCAAAACAAGGGCGACGTCGCTCTCGCCAACACCTTGAGCGTCACCGGAACGCTCCCTGCGCGACCCACGCGCGGCCACCTCGGTGTCGGCTCCGCTCGCTCCGCGGTAGAGATCGCGAGCATCACGGTGAACGATCGCCCCGCCGGTCTCAACGCGTGGTCGGATAAATCCGGTCGTTTCGCCACCGTCGGCGGCGATGCCATAGTCCAGTCCGACGAGCGCCTCGATTACGCGGTGTTGCTCAGCCCGGCTCCAGTCTCCGACGCGCCGCTTCTCTACCGTATCCGGGCGCGCAAGACGTCCGGCGCCACTGGCGGCCTGATCGTTGTCTTTGGCGCGAACGCGGACGGCGGGGGAGGCTACGTCTGGTCCGTCGGCGAAGAGGGCAAGCCCCGCCACCGGCTGCAACACGTGCTCGGCTATGACCATTGGCTCAAACAACCCCTCGCCGA
>CAMLSH010000457.1 GCA_946482625.1 uncultured Opitutaceae bacterium | reverse complement strand
GTCGGCGGACGCGGCGAGCGCGGCGTGGAGGGAGCGGCAGACGCGTTGGACGCCGGTGCGGGCGTGCGTGTGGCTGGTATGGCTTAGGTCGAGGAGGATCATCCGGTCAGGCAGCGCGGGCGGACGTGTTGCGTTCGCTCTCCTGGTACCAGCGGTAGAAAGCGATGATCAGGGCGGTCAGCGTGACGCAGAGGCCGCCGAGTTTCATGATGGCGGCGCCGAGGAGCTGGTCTTGTTCGGGGCTGAAGTTCGCGATGATGCGCGGGGCGTACTCGTAGGTTGGGTACAGGATGTTGTCGGCGAAGGCGAGGAAGGCGAAGAGGGGCGTCATGCCGATCGTGACGGAGAGCAGGTAGATCATTTGCGCGCCGTAGCCGATCCTCGGCAGATCGCGCGACGGGCTGAGGACGGGCCACCAATAGAAAAGCGCGGCGGTGAAAAACAGGACGTGTTCGACGACGTGGACGAATTTGTCCTGGAGCGCCCAATCGTAGAGGGCCGGCGCGTGCCAGACGGAGATGATCAACGTGTAGAGGAGCGCGCAGACCACTGGATGCGTGATCAGTCGCAGGACGGGCTGAAGCGCCGGGCGGCGGGTGATGGGGGCGAGGAGCCAGTCGGGCAAGCCGAGGAGGAAGAGGATGGCGGAGGCGTAGATGAGCAGGAGGTGCTGCACCATGTGGGCGCTCAGGAGAAAGCGTTCGCCGATCTGGTCGAGGGGCGAGCCGACGGCTAGGTAGAAGATCACGAGCGCGGCGCAGAACTTCAGGGCGTGGGCGCGTGGATACGCGACGCCGGGGGCCAGACGGGGACGGAGCGGGCCCGTGAAAATCGCGTAGAGCCAGCCGAGCACGATGAGTCCTCCGACGAGGTAGGGTTCGTTGTGCCAGTGGGTCCAGTCGATCATCGGGCAGACAGAAACACGGAAGCGGGGAGGGACGGAAGCGCGGAATGGAAATTTGGGAAAGGATGAGCGCCGGGCGCGAGTGTCATGCTGCATCCGCGCCATAAGTGGCGCGGCTACAAGACCGGCGGTGGGCACTAAAAAGGCGGCCCGGGTTGCGGGCCGCCTTGCGAAAAAGGACTGAATAAAAAACTCAGGCGAGGTGGCGCGTGAACGCCTGCACGGCTTCGAGCGGGGCGCTGGCTTCGGCGCCGAAGAGGAGGAGCAATGCCCACATCGTGCCGCCGGCGAGGACCAAGCCGATGAAGAACAGGATCGTGCAGAAAAGTTTATCCCACTTCAGGTGCATGAAGTAGAAGATGACGAACATGAACTTCACCGTGGAGAGGGTGACGAGCGCGGTGACGATGAGCCACTTCACCAGCGGCAGGTAGATCAGCACGATTTCGACACCGGTGATGACCGCGAGGAGCATCGCGATCTGGACGAAGATGTGGAACTTGCCCTCGCTGTGCGCATCGGCGTGGCCGTGCGCGTCGTGGTGATGAGGTGCGGGAGAATGGGCGGCGGCGTGGGAGGCCATGGCTTAAAGGTATTCGAGGAGGTAGACGGCGGTGAAGATCACGATCCAGACGATGTCGACGAAGTGCCAGTACAAGCCCATCGACTCGACGTCCATGGCGTTGGCCTCGCCGAAATCCACGGCGCGTTTATCACGGCCGAGAAGGAAAAGCGTGACCAGACCGAGAAGGGTGACACCGAATTCCACCGGGTGATGATGCAGGAACCCGCCGAAGCCGTCGCCCACTTGGATCGCATGCACCAAGCCGAGCATGGACGCCATGGCGGCGACGATGGTGACCGCGAAGGTGAGCAGGTGGAAAAAGCCCTTGATCAACCAGGCGCGGCCTTGGTCGGCATCGACGGGTTTGAATGAGCGGATGTACATGAGCACGAGCCAGAGGACACCGATGGCGACGTGGCAGCCGTGCGTGCCGGTCAGCACGTAGAAGGTGGAGCCGAAGATGCTGTTGGAGAGCGTGAGGCCGCGTTCGTGGACGAAGTGGGAAAACTCATACACCTGACAGGCGAGGAAGATCAGGCCGAAGAAAATCGTGCCGAGCAGGTTTTGGCGCGTGCTGCGGACCTGGCCTTTTTGCAGCGAGTTGACCGCGAGGGCCATCAGCAGCGACGACATCAGGAGGATGAAGGTCGAGAACGAGGTGAGCTCGATGCTGAAAATTTCCGCGACATTCGGAGATCCCGGCGGCGGGTGCAGGCGGTAGATCAGGTGCGTGGAGATCAGCGTGCCGAAGAACATGCAGTCCGACGCAAGGAAGGCCCACATGAAGAGCTTCTTGTTCGGAATACCGGTCGACGTCGTGTGGTCGTGGTGGTGATCGATTGGGCCGGCGTGGCTGCTCATGATAAGAGGTGTAAGCGGTAAGAGGAGTAAGAGGTGTAAGCGGACGGAGGAGTCTTAGTGCTTACCGTAGCCGCCGGACTTTTCGTCGTCCTCGGAGGGATGGACGTGGTAACCGCCGGGGCCTTCAAGCGCCCAGAAGTAGATGCCGAGGAAGAGGACCACGCCGCCGCAGATGGCGCCGACGAAGTTATGGTTCACGAAGAACAGCGCGCCGATCAGCAGGCCAACCGCGGTCATCAGCGGGAACCAGGACTGGCTGGGCATGTGAACGCCGCCGTGGGCTTCATCTTCCTGAGCGTGAACGGCCTTTTCTTTGGCGATCTCTTCCTTGTGGTGTTTCTCGTACCAGAAGGCGTCACGGGCGTGGACGGTCGGGGTGACGGCGAAGTTGTATTCGGGCGGAGGATTCGGGATCGACCACTCCAGCGTACGGCCGTCCCACGGATCGCGGCCGGCCTTCTGGCCTTTGAAATAGGTGTAGAGCATCACGGCGAAGTAGATGCCGATGCCGATCGCGAGGATGAAGGCGCCGATGGTGGCGATGAAGTTGGCGCTGTTCCAACCCATGTTGCCGTCGTACACGGCGGTACGGCGGGGCATGCCGTTGAGGCCGAGGAAGTGCATTGGGAAGAAGGTGACGTTGAACCCGACGAAGATCACCCAGAAGGAGAGCTTGCCCCAGAACTCGCTGACTTTGCGGCCGAAGATGAGTGGGAACCAGTAGTGGATGCCGGAGAGCAGGCCGAACACGGCGCCGCCGATGAGCACGTAGTGGAAGTGAGCGACAACGAAGTAGGAGTCTTGTTGTTGCGCGTCGGCGGGTGCGGCCGAGTGCATGATGCCGGAGAAGCCGCCCATCATGAACATCCAGACGAAGC
>CAMLSH010000456.1 GCA_946482625.1 uncultured Opitutaceae bacterium | reverse complement strand
CGGTTCTTCTTCATGCTCATCCGGCTCGCGCTCAGATTCGCCACGCAGCCGTTTTCAAATTCGATGCGCGCATTCGCGATATCCTCGGTCTTCGACAGCACATTAATGCCCACGCTATCGATCTTCTTGATCGGCGATTTCACCAGCGCCAGCACGATGCCGATGTCGTGTATCATCAAATCCAGCACCACGCCAACTTCGGTCCCGCGCGTCTGATAAGGCGCCAGCCGCTCCGTCGTGATGTACGCCGGCCGGTCCGCCTCCTTCTCCAGAAAACTCATCACCGGATTGAAATGCTCGATGTGCCCGACCTGAACGATGCACCCATTCTTCTGCGCCGCCGCCAGCACGCGCTCCGCTTCTTCGAGCGACGCGCAGATCGGCTTCTCGATCAGCAAATGGCATTTCTGCTCGAGGAGCGGCACGGCAACCTCCGCGTGTTTATCCGTAGGCACGACAACCGACACCGCATCGCACGCCTCGCCGAGCTCCGCGATCGTCGCGAAACGTCGGCATTTAAACTTCTCACAAATCTCCGCCGCCCGCGCATCGCTCGTCTCGTAGATGCCCGCGAACTCGACGCCCGGCATCGTCGAATAAATGCGCGCATGATGCTGCCCGAGCGAACCGACGCCAACGACGCCGCAAACCACCTTGGGAGAAGAAAAGCCAAACATGCCGCCCATCGCACGCATTCACACCCCCGCTGGCAATGCGGGAAACGTGTCCATCCTCAGCCTTCCAGATTAAAAATAATCGGTTGATTAACCTCCACCGGCACCGCCTTTCCCTGCCGTTTCGCCGGTGTATATTTCCAAGCCTTTACGGCCTTCACCGCCGCTTCCGCGCACTCGCGGCTGGAGCGCTCCCGAACCTCGATGTCCTCCACAGCTCCCTCGGTATTGATTACAAAGCGGACCAGCACCCGCGCCTCCTGGTCTCTCAGTCGGCTGCTGAAGGGATAAACCGGCGGTTTTTGCGAAATCGGTTTCGGCATCTCGTCGACAGCCGTGAGCTGGAATACTCGTTTCTCCGAAGAGGGCAGTTGCACGGGAAACCGAAGCTTCACCGTCACCGGTTGATCGCCCCGCTTCGCCGGGCTGAATTCCCAGCGCGGCAAGCAGTCCAGCACCGCCAGCACGAGCCGCTTGTCCGGCGCATTTATCACACGCGAAAAACGCAAACGTCCCTGCGCGTCGACGAGTGACTCCACTACCACGACCTGCGCCTCAAACTCTTCTTCATCACCACGTGGATCTCGCGGTATCACCGCCTTCACCAACGCCGGCTTGGCACTCAGATCCTGCAAACGCACGATCTCGTACGGTCCCGTTTCTTCAGCCACCGCCCCTGCGGCCTGAAGCGCAGCCACACACGCCTTCGCTCCATATTGCTTCGCCGCTACCAAGACCGGCCACCCCTGCAAAGTCGACGACGGCAACCAGCCGTCTTCGATCGCCCGCTGAAGCAAGGTCGGGTTGTCCACTCTCAAAACTGCTTCGATCAAATTCGCGACCTCCGCCGACTTCACGTCGATGCGGCTTCCATGCGAAGCGAGCACCGCCACGACATCCTTGTTCTGCCCCAGCAGCGCCATATCCAACGCCGTAAGATTGAGCGAGTTGGTCACCGTCCAGTCCGCTCCAGAAGACAGCAGCTTCTCGGCGGACTTCGCGTCATCCGAAACCGCCGCCACATGCAGCGCAGTCGACCCCTGTTTGTTTTTCACGCTCAGATCGGCTCCTGCCGCAAGCAACAGACCCGCGCATCCAGCATGACCGCGAGACACCGCATACATGAGTGCAGTATTTCCACTCTTCGGATCTCTCCACTTCACGCTCGCCTTCCGTTCGAGCAACGCCGCAACCGTGTTTTCATGACCTTCCAACGCCGCCATCGCCAGCGCCGACATCCCATCGGCGTCCGAGTTCGGATTGATCCCCTTTTTCAACAACCAGCGCACCACGCCCGTGTGCCCCTTCTGCGCCTGCGTTCGCAGCACCCCACGATTATCCGCGCTGTCGGAAAAATTCGGCCTCACCTTCGGTGCCAGCATCTCGACGATGTCGATGTAGCCATTGTCGATCGCTTCGCTGATCGGCCGCCTTTTATCGAGCGACTCGTTGTCTGGATCAGCCCCCGCTTTCAACAAAAGTGCCGCGACCTGCGTGTGGCCCTGGCTGCATGCGTGCAACAAAGGCGTGCGGGCGTCTTTATCCTTCGAGTCCACTTCGAATCTCTTCGCAAGAAGGTGCTCCACCGTACGCACCCGCCCCTTGGCCGCAGCCCAGTCCATCGGGCTCGTTTTGCGATCCTTGATCCTCGGCCGCGCCTTGGGATCAGCCGCCACCAGCCCCTCCACCACACTCAACGCCCCAGCCTCCGCCGCCAGATGCAGCAAGGGAACGTTCTCGCTCGTCGCCTTTACTCCCAGCTTGGGATTTGCTCGGACCAGCGGCTCCAACGCCTGCCAGTCGTCAAGCAGGGCCGCCATCAACGCATCCGGGTCGATTGTATCCGCGAACTGGGGCAACGGCGCAAAAAAACGCCCGCCCGACCAGAGCAACAACACCGGCTGTCCCGCCGCATCCTCGCCACTCAGCATAAACGTCGCCTGCGCGATCCCGTTCCGCGGGTCCAGCCCATCGACCTCCACCTGCGCGATCTTCCCGCCCACGATCCACGCAACCACCAACAACTCGCGGGAACCGCTGGTCGCAGGCCAGGCATGACGCAGCCCCGCTCCAGCAAACTCAGTCATTTTGTTCGAGAGCGGCGCATAATGAACCCTCACGCTCGCCTCGAACGGATGCGCCGCATCCTTGATCTGATCCGGCTCGGACCTCCGCTTGATCCAATAATTCGGCGACCAGTAAAGAAACGCCGCGTTGCGCCGCAGATCGCCCTCCAGCGACCAGCGCGCCTTCTTCGGCACCTCCACCAGCTTCCCATCGCGCATCACCTGGATGCGCCCTTCTTCCGTGACCGCCGCGACCGACACCTGCTGCCCGTCCCACTCGCAGAGCAGACTTAAACTCGGCTCGGGCAACGAAGCGTGAAGTCCCGCACATAGCACGGCCCAGATAAAAATCAGACGAAATGAGTGAAGCATGGGGTTGGAAAAATGGATCGCCGCCGGAGTCCCCCATCGCACGCATTCCGCCGCCGCTGGCAATCCCGGAGGAGCCGCTTCGCGCCGGTGTCCTCACCGCTTCGCG
>CAMLSH010000455.1 GCA_946482625.1 uncultured Opitutaceae bacterium | reverse complement strand
GCCAAAGCCGCTGCTCCCGCAGCCGCTGCGAAGCCCGCCGCCAAGAAGTAAGTTTTCCGCCCGGGCCGCCTCGCTTGACCGCGAACGGCCCGGACGATTGTTCTTTGAGTCATGTCCATTTCGCTCGTTGCCGGTCTCGGCAACCCCGGGCGCGAGTACGAGGCCACCCGGCACAATCTGGGTTTTCTCGTCATCGATGCTCTGGCCCGTCGCCAAGGTCTCGCGTGGCAAAAGCAACGCGCCTACGACGCCGAGACCGTTCGCTGGGACCGCGCTCCCGGGCAGAGTTTTCTGCTCGTGAAGCCGCTGACCTACATGAACGACAGCGGCCGCTCGCTTCAAAGCCTCGGAAGTTTTTACCGCATTCCACCCAAATCGATGGTCGTCCTCTACGACGATTTGAACATCGATCTGGGCTTGGTGAAAATCTCCGTCACCGGCAGCGCGGGCGGTCACAACGGCGTCGCCAGTCTACTCCAGCATCTTGGCGACGGCTTCATCCGCTACCGTCTCGGTGTCGGCCCGAAGCAGCCTCCGCAAATGGACCTCAAGGACTTCGTCCTCGGCAAATTTACTCCCGACCAACAAACGATCATCGATCAATCACTCGACCACTATCTATCCGGCCTCCAACTCCTCCTCGAACAAGGAACCGAGCGGGCCATGAACACACTTAACAGAAGAGAAAAAAATGAGCCAAAATAAACGTACCTACCGCGCGACCTTCATCTTGGATAATCGCGGCAAAGAAGACACCATCGAGCAGATCATCGATGGCGTTAAAAACGACATCACCGCCGTCCAGGGTGAAGTCTCCGCCGTGGAAAATCTCGGCAAGCGCGACTTCGTTCGCGTCACCGACAAGAAGCTCACCGCCGCGACCTACGTGCAGGTGGATTTCGCCGCTCCTCCCGCTGGCCCTTCCCAGCTCAAAGAGCGCCTTCGCCTCAACAACAACGTCCACATCTCCTTCGTCCAATCCCGCTAAGCACGACTGCGTGCGCTAAAGCCCCATGGCCTCCTTCAACCAAGTCATCCTCGTTGGCAACCTGACGCGCGATCCGGAGCTCCGGGTCACGCCGAAGGGCACCGCCATCTGCCAGTTCGGACTCGCTGTGAACCGCCAGTTCAAAGACGAGTCGGGCCAGACCCGCGACGAGACGACCTTTGTTGATATCGAGGCGTGGGGTAAGCAGGGCGAACTCGTTGCCAAATATCTCACCAAGGGCAGCCCGGCGCTCGTTCAGGGCCGCCTCAAGCTCGACCAGTGGGAAGACAAGCAGACCCAGCAGAAGCGCAGCAAGTTGAAGGTTGTGCTGGAGAACGTGCAGTTCCTCTCCAGCCGTGGCGCAGGCGGTCCCGGCGCCGGTGGCCAGGGCGGTCCTGATGAAGGCATCGACCAGACTGCGCCCGTCGAGCGTCACACACCGCCGCCGCGCACCAATGCGCGTCCGACACCTCCTCCGCAGGAGAACATCGACGAAGACGTACCCTTTTGACCTCAGCGGCGGGTTCGTAAGTCCGCCAGCGTTGAGATCGGTATCATTCCTTTTGGTACACGACCAGAAACTGGAGCGCCCGTTTGAGGCGCTCTTTTTTTGCCCGGAATCAGCGTCGCCGTCATGTCGCGGGATTGCTCACGCGGAGAAAGGCGCGTGTTGAAAGTCGGCGTGGTCCCTGGGCCGATCATCGAAACCCGCGCGGATGACGAGGCGATCAGCGAGCAGAACGGGCAACTGCCTCAGCGGGGATCTGGGTCAGCGTGACGCTCTCGACGTTGTGGAGCATAAATGGCGGCGAGACGGAATCGGCGGGCGTGGAAATGTTATTCAGCGCGAGCCCGTCCACGTCATCGGCGACCAGCGCGGGACGGAAATCCGGTTCGCGCAGCAGGAGTTTCAGATCCAGCAACCGTACACCGCGAACGTGCCGGAGATACAGCGCCCAGGACGGAAGTTCTCCCCACATCGAAAACTCAGGATAGTCGGCGGCGCGCTCGGGAATGCTGTCGAGTTTGTCCAGCGGCACCTCGGCGCGATCTCGATTGGCGCCGACGCCGTACGTGAGCGTGATGTTTTCCAAGGTCAAGTCCTCGACGCAGTGGCCGGGCAATCCGGCGATGGACGCAGGGATGAGGTTGTGCGGCTCTTCGACCGGCGGGCCTTCGTGTTCGTAACCGGCGTCGGGGCGGCTGGCGGGAATGGACACGTCGAAGTCGCGCAAGGTGACGCGACGCAAAATTCCCGGCGGCTTCTCCGTCGTCCGATGGCCGAGGCGAAGGAAAAAGGCGTTGCCCGTGTGCGAGGCGCGCACGCGCTCCACAAGGATGTCCTCAACATGGCCGCCATCGACGCACTCGATCGCGACGGCGGAACGGTAGGTGTTGTGTACATCGAGATCCCGGGCGCGGATGCGGCGGAATCCGCCATGGGACGCCGTGCCGAGCTTAAGGGCGCTCGCGCTCGTGCGCAGCCGGCAGTGGGCGACCTCGATGTCCTCGCAACCGGTGCCGCCGAAGTCCGACTTCAGGCAGATGCCGTCGTCGGCCGCGTCGATGTCGCAATGCTCCACGCGCACGCGCTGGCAATCCACGATGTCGATACCGTCGTTGTTCCAGAAGGCGGTGCTTCTCACGGTGAGATGCGACAGGTAAACGCCTTCGCAGTTGCGGTAGGTCTGAACCCAGCAAGTGGCATCGCGCAACGTGACGCCTTCGACGCGTACATCGCGACACTGCCAGAACTCCAGCAGTTGCGGACGGACGAATTCGTTGGCCCGCGCGCCGCCGGGGAAAATCGCCTCCATCAGCCGGCCGTCGCGGTCGAGTGCGTGAGGATCGAATTGCACGGCGGGTCCAGTGCCGCCCGTGGTGAGAATCGTCGCTCCGGGTTTTAGGTCGGGAAACAATTCGAGTGGCGTGCCCGCGATCTTGATACGCTCGACGTCAGCGGCGACTAGTCGGCCTTGTCCATCGATCGTGCCCTGGCCTTGGATGGTAACGCGATCTTGTCCACGCGCCTTGATCAACGCGGGCCAGTTGCCCCGGCGGTAGTCGGCGATGCGCGGACTGCCGCGGAGAATCGCACCGGCTTCGAGGTGAAGGGTGACCTCGGAAGGCAGATCGAGCGTACCGCTCAGGTAGATACCAGGCCGAAGACGAACGCAGCCGCCTCCGGAGGCGGCTGCGGCATCGAGGGCGCGTTGCAAAGCCGCCGTGTCGAGGG
>CAMLSH010000454.1 GCA_946482625.1 uncultured Opitutaceae bacterium | reverse complement strand
CCGCGGAAAAGCTGAACATCCTCCGCGACGCCGACGCCATCCTCCAGGACGAGATGATGAAGACGGGCCTCTACTGGAAAGTGTGGCAGTCCTTCTGCGTGTTTCTCCCCGTGAAATCCGTCGGCGTGATCGGCGACGAACGGAACTACGCCTACGTGATCGCGGTCCGCGTGGTGGAGAGCATCGACGCCATGACGGCCGACTGGTCGCGCCTGCCGTACGACGTTCTCCAAACCATCTCCAATCGCATCACCAACGAGGTCCGCGGAGTCAGCCGGGTCGTGCTCGACATCAGCTCGAAACCGCCCGCGACCATCGAGTGGGAATAAACCCGCCCGCGCCGGTCAGCGCGCCGCCCGTCCATGAAACGACTCCTCACGCTCCTCGCCGCTTTTTTCCTCGGGTCCGCGTCGTTGCCGGCCAGCACGCCCGAAGCCGATGCCATCATCGCCAAGGCCCGCGCCGCGATCGGCGGCGACGCCGCACTGGATGCCGTGAACTCGCTTCATCTTTTCGGCAGTATTGAAATGACGGAGACGCCCGCCGGCGCCGAGCCTCCGGAAAAATCGAAGATCGAGATCATCTTCCAAAAACCCTGCCACCACCGCCTCGTCGTCACCTCCGCGAAATCCATCGATATCACCGGCCTCGACGACTACTTCGCCTGGCGCCGCGTCGAGACGGAAGGCGCCCGCGCGCGCAACATCCCGATGGAATTCGACCAGACCCGCCGCCTTCGCGCCAACACGTGGGAAAACCTGTACTTCTTCCACGGCGTCTCCCAAGGCCGCGGCGAAATCGTGGACCAGGGCGAAACCGTCCTCGACGGCGTGAAGGCCCGCAAGATCGCCTTCCGCTACGGCCCCGGCATCGAGTTCACCCGCTATTTCAATATCGCCACGGGACGTCTGCTGCTCACCGAGACGACGGTCGTCGGCAAGATTCGCGAAGAAGGCGAAATCAAGGCCGGCGGCGTCCTCTTCCCCCGCAAGATCGTCATCTCCAGCCCCGAGGCCGTGGATGGCAAACTCCGCGAAATCACCCTCACCTTCGACCGCGTGCTTGTGAACGAGACGTTTCCCGCCAGCACCTTCGAGCAGCCGCTTTTCAGCTCCCGCTAAACCCCGCTTCCCACCTCCGTGCGCCTCCTTCGAACCTCCTCCAAAACCTTTCACTCCGATCTCGCCGACTTTTGCCGCAGCGCCGCGGCTACGAAGGAAATCCAGGACAGTGTCGCGGCCATCCTCGCCGACGTCCGCCAGCGAAGCGACGAAGCCGTCGCCTACTACGCGGCGAAATTCGACGGCGCCAAACTCCGCGCCCGCGAGTTTCGCCTGAAGCCCACGGATCTCGAGGCCGCCTTCAAGGCGCTCCCCGCCGCGAGCCGCAAAGCCATGGAAGCCGCGCACGAAAACATCGTCGCGTTTAACAAAAAAAGCCTGCCCGCCGACTGGACCGGAAAAAACAAACAGGGCGCGGAAGTCGGCGAAGTGTTTCACCCGATCCGCCGCGTCGGCCTCTACGTTCCCGGCGGACAAGTGCCACTCGTCTCCACCGTCCTTATGACCGCCACGCTCGCGAAAATCGCGGGCTGCCCCGAGATCGCCGTGTTCACGCCGTCCGATCCCTCAGGCAAAGTCGCGCCCGGTCTGCTCGCCGCGCTGCATCTCGTCGGTGTCGATGAAGTTTACCGCATTGGCGGCGTCCAGGCGATCGGCGCGATGGCCTACGGCACGACCAACGTCACCGCCGTCGATAAAATCTTCGGCCCTGGAAACGCGTACGTTTGCGAAGCCAAGCGCCAGGTCTTCGGCACCGTCGGCGTCGATTCGCTGCCCGGCCCGAGCGAAGTGATGGTTGTCGCCGATGAGACCGCCCGCGCCTCCTATGTCGCCGCCGACCTCCTCGCGCAGGCCGAGCACGGCTCCGGCCGCGAAAAGGTTTATCTCGTCGCCACCTCGCAAAAGATCATCGACGAGGTCGCCGCCGAAGTGCAGGCGCAGCTGAAACTCCTCACGCGCTCGGAAAAAATGCAGAATGTGCTCACGCATGGTTTCGCCGCGATCGAAGTCTCGAACGCCGCCCAAATCATCGAAATCGCCAACTATGTCGCGCCCGAGCACCTCGAACTCATGGTGAAGGACGCGTCGGTGAAAAAGCTCCTCAAGGAAATCACCACCGCCGGCGCGATCCTCGTCGGCGAAAACACGCCGACCGCCCTCGGCGATTTCACCGCCGGCCCGAGCCACGTGCTGCCGACCGGCCGCACCGGCCGTTTCTTCAGCGGCCTGCGCGTCGCCGATTTCATGCGCCGCACCAGCATCGTGAAATACGGCCCCGCCGCCGTGAAGAAAGGCAACGAAGTCGTCGCCGCCTTTGCCGCGATGGAGAAACTCGATGCCCACGGCCGCTCGGTGAAGATTCGCACCTGAGCGGCACGAACGGCGATTTCGCGATTAGGTTAATCGCAAAGGCACGAAGGCGCTAAGACTGAGCAAAGAAATCACTTGGCTCTGACCTTAGCGGCTTCGCGTCTTTGCGATTCAAATTTGGATGCAGAGCTGCGTTAGTCGCTTCCGTCATGTCCTCCGCCTCGTCTCTCGCCCTCCCGCACGTCGCCCAGCTCCACGCGTACACGCCTGGACTCCAGCCGACCGAGCCCGGTTGGGTGAAACTCAACACCAACGAGTGTCCCTACGCGCCCAGCCCGCGCGTGGCCGAGGCGATTCGTCGCGAAGTGGGTGAAGGTGGCGAATCCCTCCGCCTGTATCCAAATCCCAAAGCCAGCCCGCTCCGCGCCGCCGTCGCCAAGCTCCACGGCCACGGCTTGACCGAGGCCAATGTCTGCATCGGCAACGGCTCCGACGACATCCTCAACCTCCTCGTCCGCGCCTTCTGCGATTCCAACTCCGGCGCGGGCTACACGCTGCCGAGCTACTCGCTTTATCCCGTGCTCGTCGCGATCCAGGACGGCCGCGCCCAAGTCATCGAGTTCGACCGAACGATGCGGCTCCCGCTGGAACAAATCGCCGCGTCATCCGCGCGCGCGTTTTTCCTCACCTCGCCCAACGCGCCCACCGGCGTCGGCTTCACGCGCGACGAAATCGAGGCCGCGTTGAAAGCCTTCAAGGGCCTCTTCGTCGTCGATGAAGCCTACGCGCTTTTCGCGAAACAAGACACCGTGCCGCTCCTCGCGAAATACCCGAATCTCGTCATCACGCGCACACTCTCGAA
>CAMLSH010000453.1 GCA_946482625.1 uncultured Opitutaceae bacterium | reverse complement strand
GCCGACGTCGCCAAACTCCCAACGATCCTCGCCGCCTTCATCGGCGGGCTGATCGCCAGAGCTCGCGCGTTACTCAGCGTCCCGCGTCTCACCGCCGTTTTCGCCACCGCCAACTCCATCGGACAAATCCTCGTCCTCGCCGGCGCCGCCCTCGCCCTGATCTACGGCGTCGTCTACGCGATCAAACGCAACGAATTCGACTACTTCCTCTACGGCCTGGCCGCCGTATTCGTTCTGGCCGTACTCCAGTTCGTCGCCAAACGCCTGCTCGACGCCTGCGCGTCCATCCTCACCACCTCGCCCACCCGCGTGGCCTCGGTGGCTGTGCTCGAATGTTTTGCCTTGCTGCTCCTGCTCGGTGCGATCGGCGCACTCGTGCAAGGCATCATTGCCTCCATCCAGCTGGAAACGCTCCTCCCGCTCATCCCCGCGCTCGTGATTTTCGCCGTTCTCTCCGCAGCTGGCGGCGTCGCGTTAAATCCCTCTCTCGCCAACGTCGATCAGGCCCCCGCCACCGCTGGCGAAGAAGCCATCGGACTCTTCTCGTTCTTCGCGAAAACCGGCCTCGTCCTCCAACCCCTGCTCTTCTGCGTCTATGCCGCCGCCGGCGTCCTCGCGGCCCTGCTCGCAGTCTTCGGAGAAGACGCCCGCTTCGCCGAAGTCTTGGTCGCGTTCATCCCTTTCGACCTGTCCGTCGGCGCCGGCGGTCCTCTCGGCATAACCATCATCGCCGCCGCCTGCCTTTTCCCGCTCTTCGCCTACCTGAGCTTCCTCGCCTACTACCTGCTCATCGACGTCCTCCGCGCCATCCTCTCCGTGCCGTCCAAACTGGATCAACTCCGCCGCTAAACCCAACCCACCGATCTCTCTTTCCGCTCAACGGCGCTCCCATCCAGCGCCGGCCTCTCATCCGCGTGACCGACCTACCGTCCTGATTTTGCCGCGCCTCATGTCCTCCGATTTTCCTCCACCTCCTCCGCCGCCAAAACCCCCGGTTCCCGCCGCGCCGCCACCGCCATCGCCGCCTCCTCCGCCCCGCGCCACGCCCGGCCCCGCTTCCATCACCACCGGGCCCGATCCGCTCGACGAGGTCCCGCCCCTCACGTTTTCCCTCACACCGTTCCCGCCACCTCCGCCGCCGGTCGCTCCGCCAACACCTCCACCGCCCGCGCCGTCCCCAGCACCCGCGCTCCCCGTTCCATCATCGCAACCGCGCTCCTCCCCGACCCGCCGTATCGCGATTGCCGCGACGATCATCGTCCTGCACCTCATCGCCGGCGCGCTGGTCTGGTCGCATTTCCGCAACCGCGTTCCTGAAGCCGACCTCCTCGCCTGGCTCGGCACGCAAACCCAGGATCAGGTCACCTTCACCGACGTCACCCGCACGATCGTGTCGCAAAGCGACGGCTCCCACATCATCAAGTTCGACGCCCACGGCACCGTTCCCGCCACACTCTACACACCCGAAAACACCGCCGACTACCTACGCGGCCAGCTCGACCTTTCCCCCGCATCGCCCGCCGCCGTCCGCACCGCCATCGAGACCGCCGCGGATAACGACATCCGCGAGCGTGCCGGCGTTTCGGATACGCCCGTCAACCCCCTCGATGCCGTCGTACTCCGCCAAACAACACCCGCCGGCACCGCCTACCCGTTCTCCGGAGTCGCCACCGCCCGCCGCACCGACGGCCGATGGCAGTTCACGCTTCTCCAAGGCACCTTCACCCAGAAAATCCCCGAGGGACAACCCCGCGCCACCTTCGGCAAAAAAACCTACCTCGCCGGTTCCATCGAGGACGACTCGTCGCTCCGCGATCTCGTCGCGCAGCAAAACGACTACGTTGCCCGCCTCGAAAAAGCCGCCGCCGAGATCGCGGAGGAAAACAAACGCGATCGCGAATCCCGCATCGCCCGCTTCCACGATCTCCTCGCCACCGGCACACTCTTCACCGGTCACGCAGCCCTGACGGCAGGTGGCGAACGCGAATCCATTTCCCTCGAAATCACCACCACCCGCCCCGGCTCCCGCCAGATCTCCGCGCTCCTCCGCAACGCCGGCGGCTGGACCGACGCGCGGCCGTTCATCGGCACCTGGAAATTCGACGCAGCCACCGGCGTTTTCTCGCTCAACCTCATGTCGCGCTCCGGTCAGGCCATCCCCGATGCCGGCCCGTTGCTCGACGTGAAAGACGCGCTGTCCCTCGCGCTGACGCTCGCCGACGACGGTCAACTCACCCACACGCCCGATAGCGATATCGCGTTCGACGCCACTCGCGTCGACGAGTCGGACCACATCCCCACGAAAAGAAAACTCACCGCCCGCCTCGACGCCGCCCTCGGAGCCACCGGCCCCGACACACTCTATCACGGCACCGCCACCGCGAAAACCGGCGGCGCCAGCGAACAGGTCTTCCTTCGCTTCACCAAACAATCGGAAACCGGCGCCGCGTTGACCGCCTCCTTCGAATCCGCCGAACCCGGCACCTCCCGGAAACGCTCCCTCCGCGGCGCAATCGTTGACAACCTTCACCGCGCTGGCGACCACCCCATCCACCTCCAGATGCCCGGCAACGGTCGCTCGCGTAGTGCCCGCCCGGGCACGCTTTTCGCCTACGCCACCGACACCGCGCCCAACTTCAAAATCGACGACACCCGGCTCCTCGGCGAAGACGCCGCCTTCACGTACGAATTCACCCGCATCACCGCCGCGCAGGCCGCCCTCTTGAAAAAAGCCGCCGCGTCCTCGCCTGCCGCAAACGCCGCCGCGGCCGTCAACTACCCGCGCACGTCCGGCGTGCACGTCCAGCTCGACGGAGAGTGGCAGCCCCTCCCGCGCAACGGCGGCAGCACCTCGCAAGGCCTCGGCGGTTTCGCCAAGGGACTTTTCTCCAAGTCCAAGGACACCGACAAACCCGCCTCACTCGTTTTCAAAGGCAACACACCCCCGCCGGTCGTTTCCGGCGAAGAACTCATCCTCACCTTCAAGGGGAAAATCCCTTCGCGCGCCAAAGGCGTATCCGACGATTACCCACTGATCGAGGCTGCACGCACCGCGGCTCAGGAAGACGGCACCCGTACCGCACCGCTGGAACGCATCGCCTCCGGCTTTACCGGCTTCGGTGAAACCCGGCTGCCGGCGAAGGTTACTCAGCCCGCCGCCGACATTCTCACGATCGCCTTCTCGCAAACGCTCGAGCCCGGCACCTACGCCATCCTCGTCGGCACCGACGGCTACGA
>CAMLSH010000452.1 GCA_946482625.1 uncultured Opitutaceae bacterium | reverse complement strand
GCGCCCCCGATCGCCATCGGGGGCTTTTTTTTGCGCCTCAAAGACTCGTCGGTATTAGCGAAACACCCCGCCGCCTGCAAATTTCGCGCGGCCTATCGCAAGACCTGCGCAGCCGTCTGCGCGTCCTCCGGCTACCATTTGACTCACTCAAAAAACCTCCGCCGACCGCGCCTATTGCCCGCACAGCTCCCCTCTCATGAATCAAAAGACGCACATCACCGCCCTCCATTTCGAGCTCTCACCGCCAACCCGTGAGTCCGTCCGACAAACTGTCTCCAAGCTTTTTCAACTGGAGGCCGGTGTCGTTCGTCTGGATGCCTCGCTCGAGGGAGAATATAAAACGCACACGAGCATCTCGTACTACGTCACTTTGCGCGCGCAGCTGGCAGAAGAGGTCCTTTTCGAACTCAAGCAGGGCGGCCAACTCCTCCCAACCGTCCAGGCCGCCACCGACGCTCTTGAGCAGCGCTTGCGCACTCGCACCTCCGCCACCACCGTCTGAACGGCCCCGGCGACCGCCCCCCTTCCCTTCTCCATGATCGACCACGCCAGCCCTCCTGTCTCGAGTCCCGCAACGCCGTTTCCTCTGCTCAGCGCCGATGAAGCCGCCGCCCTGATCAATCATGGCGATACCGTTGGCTTCAGCGGGTTCACGCCCGCAGGTACGCCCAAGGCCATCCCGCGCGCCATCGCTCTTCGCGCCAAAACCCTGCACGCCGCCGGAAAGCCCTTCCAGGTAGGCGTCGTCACCGGCGCTTCCACCGGCCCCTCGCTCGACGGCGCCCTCGCCGCAGCCGGCGCCATCTCTTTCCGCACGCCTTACCAATCGGACCCCAGCCTTCGCCAGCGCATCAACACCGGCGAAACGCGTTTCTTCGACATGCACCTCAGCATGCTCCCGCAAAACGTGCGCTACGGTTTCCTCGGGAAATTCTCCTGGGCCATCATCGAAGCCTGCGATGTCACGGCCGACGGCCAGATCGTGCTGACCTCCGGTGTTGGCGCCGCCCCGACCTTCTGCCGTGTGGCCGATCGCATCATCATCGAGCTCAACCGCCACCATCCCGCCGCTCTCCGCGGGCTGCACGATATCTACGAACCCGCCGATCCGCCGCACCGCCGCTACATCCCCGTCTTCTCCCCCTCCGATCGCGCCGGTACACCCTACATCCAGGTCGACCCCAAAAAAATCGCCGGCGTCGTCTTCACCGATCTTCCCGACGAAACCAGCCCCTTCGAAGACGCCACCGCCGTCACCACGCAGATCGGTAAAAACGTCGCCGACTTCCTCGCCGGCGAACTCAAACGCGGCGCCATCCCTTCGTCATTTCTTCCGCTCCAATCCGGCGTCGGCAACATCGCCAATGCCGTCCTCGGTTCGCTCGGCTCGCACCCAGGCATCCCGAATTTCTCCATGTACACCGAGGTCATTCAGGACTCGGTGATCACGTTGATGAAGCAGGGCAAAATCGACTTCGCCAGCGGCGTCTCCCTCACCGTCAGTCCGCCCGTTCTCGCCTCGATTTACGCCGATCTCCCCGCGTTCCGCTCGCGCCTGCTGCTGCGGCCTCAGGAGATTTCCAATCACCCCGAAGTCGTCCGTCGCCTCGGCCTCATCTCGATCAACACCGCGATCGAGGCCGACCTCTTCGGCAACATCAACAGCACCCACATCCTCGGGAAAACCCTTGTCAACGGCATCGGCGGCTCCGGCGATTTCACCCGCAACGCCTTCCTCTCACTCTTCACCTGCCCCTCGGTAGCCAAGGGCGGCAAGATCAGCACCATCGTCCCGCTCGTGAGCCATATGGATCACAGCGAACACTCCGTGCAGGTGCTCGTCACCGAGTACGGCGTCGCCGATCTCCGCGGCAAAGATCCAGGCGAACGCGCCCACCTCATCGTCGAGAACTGCGCGCATCCAGATTTTCGCGACGACCTCCGCAAATACTTCGCCCTCGCTGGCGGCAGCCACACACCGCAGACCCTCGGCAACGCCTTCGCGATGCACCAGCAGTTCCTCCGCACCGGCAGCATGCGCGGCGTGAACTGGACCGAATAAGCGTCCCGCAAAACGCCGGCATCCTTCCGGCTCTACTCAAAAACGTCAGCCGCCGGCTGGCGTTTTTTTTGCGCCCGCCCGCTGGCTTCGCAATGACGCATCGAACTTCTCCACGCGGCCGCTTTGAACACCCGCATAGCCGCAAAAACCGCCGAAGACCTCCCACGCCCGCACCTCGCCTTATGTCCCGCCGTGCCCGCGATCTACGTCGTCGGCCGAAGCCGCATCACTCTTTTCTCACGCGCGACCGTTGCCGTTCACCCGCTGTCGCGCCTTGAACGGACAACGCTCCGGCATGCTCTCGCAATGATGCGTGGCCACCTTGGCCGGCGATTCGATGCCGCAGATCTCGCAAAATCCCGTGATCTCCGAACGGCCGATCTCCCTCAGCGCCAGCAACAGCTGCCCCTCCGACACCAAAAGATCCGTCTCGGAAAACTCCGCGCATGGTGGAATCTCTTTCACCACCGAAACCAACGCCGCCTCGCCCGCCAGGAAATAGGCGATCATGGGATTCAGCGCGCAACGCGATGCTGCTTCCACCAACCGCACTTCCGGACTGGATTCCGGCGACCAACACGCCGGAGGACGCTCGCGGGCCACGACAAACAACCGGTCGAGCGTCGGCTCGATCATGTACCGCAGTGTATCCGGATTCCCGAGCGCCGTGAACACCGGGGCATCTTTGAGGGTCTGCCTCCAACGCCGGCTGATCTCAGCGCGCCGGAGCGTCATCTGGTGCAGGAACGCCGTCTTCATAGCGCTATTTTTAGCAGAAAACCACCTCCTTTCGCGTCGCGTCGTTTGCTCTTTCGTGCGCATATCTTGGAGGTTCTCCACCCCGGATCAAAAGGCGGCACACCGCCGCCAATCCATGCGCAGCCACCAATCACATCCGCTGATAATCTGGCCGCGTTCCCCCGCGAAATACCCAACTCATGAACTCCAAAATCCTGATCACCGGTCTCCCCCTAAGCGAAAACTCCAAAAATGAAATCAGCCATCTCCTCGAAAAACTGCTCCGCCATCACGGCGTGATACGCGTGCGTCTCGATCTGCATGAGAGCGCACTGCACGACGGGAAAACCAGCCACACCGTCAAAGGCGTCGTCGAACGCCCCGGCCCCGATCTAGTCGCCTCGGAGAGCGCCAACAACCTCTACAAGGCCGTGCATCT
>CAMLSH010000451.1 GCA_946482625.1 uncultured Opitutaceae bacterium | reverse complement strand
GGCTTCGGGAGCGAGGCGTTGAGGCGGGAAAGTTCGTCGAGGGAGACGGGGCGGAGAAGCGGGGCGACTTCCTGGCGCTTCCAGGCCATGATCTCGGTGAGTTTGTCGGACATGTGAGAGAGGAAGAAAGAAAAGGAAACCCGTGGCGGGGGGAAGGCTGAATGCAGCGGGAGAGCGAGGAGGGCAGGCGTGGCCGAGGGCGATTTTTGGAGATTCGATCCGGTTGCATCGGCGGTGGGAATTTCCTTCGCGCTGAGGTGGATCGGCGACGGTGGTGCCAGGCACCGCAGTTCAAGGCGGAGGGCGAGCGGCGTGGCGGCGGAAGGCGGGGCGAGGGCGGAGAGTCCAGAGGTGGAGCGGGCGCTCCGCGCACGCTGAGCGATGTGGGCAGGCGGAAGGTGCGTTAAACGCGGACGATGGGGAGCAACGCGCCGGGACGGCGCGTTCCACCAACGGAGGGCGAGCGGTGCGGCAGCGGGTTGCACCTTTTTGAGTGGGTTTTGGCGAGGGAGTCGTTTGTGTTTCGCCGCATGAGCGCCATTGAAGAGCTTCGCAAAACCATCGCGCGGTTGCGCGCGCCGGGTGGGTGTCCGTGGGATCAGGAACAGACGCACGCGTCGTTGACGCGGTGTTTGATCGATGAGTGCAGTGAACTGCTCGATACGATCGATCGGATGGACCTGCCGCACATGCGTGAGGAGCTGGGCGACGTGTTGATCCAGGTGATTTTCCACGCGCAGATCGCGGAGGAGGCCGGGCATTTTAATCTCGAAGACGTGGCGCGGGAGGTGAACGAGAAGCTGATCCGGCGTCATCCACATGTGTTCGGCGATCACGCGAAGCTCGGTACGGGCGCGGAGGTCGTCGTGAAGTGGGAGGAGATCAAGGCTCAGGAAAAAGCCGCCAAAGGGCAGACGGCTGAGCAGGAGAGTGTTTTCAAGGAGCTGCCGCCGCGGTTGCCGGCGCTGATGTTTGCCGAGGCGATCTGGAAGCAGATCGAGAAGAAAAAACTGCCGGTGGGCGAGGATGTGAACACGACGCGTATCCACGCATTGGGCGCGGATTTGAACACGGTGGAGCTCGGGCGGTTGTTGTTCGAGCTGGCGGCGGCGAGTCGTGTGAAGGGGCTCGATCCGGAGGGTGCGTTGCGGTTGTACACGGAGAGGGTGAAGGCCGATGTCGAAAAGCGCGCGCACGCGAAGTGAGGCGAAAGCGGGCGATGGTTTGCGCGCGGACGAGGCGAGGGCTTCGGTGGTCTCGGCTTCGACGGGGCGTGAGGTCCGCGTCTTAAATGACGCGGCTACACCGGGGGACCCGACTCCTCGGAGCGAAGTGCTGCCGGAGGTGATCGCGGGGGCGTGGCTTGAGCCGTTTGTGGAGTACCTGGCGAAGGAACGGCGATACTCACGGTATACGGTTCGTAACTACCGGCAGGCGTTTGAGGATTTTTATCGCTGGCTCGCCACGGAGAAACTCGCGGAAGAGGTTTTTGAGCGAGGGAATTTCGCGGCTCTTGGAAAGCGGGTGGTGCGGGATTTTGTGATTGAGGCGCAGCGGCGGTTCGACCGGAGGACGTTGCATAATCACGTGTCGGGGCTGCGGGCGTTTTTTAAGTTTTGGCTGATGCGCGGGAAGGTGGCGCGAAATCCATTCGTGGGCGTTCCGCTGCCGAAGCTGGAGAAGCGCTTGCCACAGTTTTTGACCGAGGAGCAGATGACGCGGTTGTTGAACGGGCCGCAGCGGTTGTTGGAGAACGAGACGATCGATGCGTTTTCGGCATGGCGTGACCGGCTGGCGATGGAGCTGCTCTATGGCGGCGGGCTGCGTGTCAGCGAGGTGGTCGGCCTGAACTACGGCGACGTCGACATGGGCAGCGGGGTGGCGCGGGTGTTGGGCAAGGGGCGGAAGGAGCGGTTGTGTCCGCTGGGCCGGGTGGCGCTGGCGGTGCTGAAGAAATTTCAGGCGGAGTTTGCGCGGGACTCGTCAGTGGGTGCACCGGTGTTGATCACGGTACGGCACGAACGGATGAACGCGCGGGCGGTGCAGCTGATGCTGAAGCGGTATCTTGCGCTGGCGGAGCTGCCATCGAAGATCTCGCCGCACAAGCTGCGGCATTCGTATGCGACGCATCTGTTGAATGCGGGCGCGGATCTACGCGTGGTGCAGGAGCTGTTGGGTCACGCGAGTTTGAATACCACGCAGGTTTACACGCACGTGAGCGTGGCGCGGTTGAAGGAAATTTATTCACGTGCGCATCCGCGCGCGTGAAATGACCCGTGAGCAGTGACCAACGAACAGTGGTCGGAGCGCGGGATTCTCTGTGGATTCGAGACGTCTCGGCGTGCGTTGCTTTTGCCACGTCTAAGGAACGCGGCGACGACGGAGCGGATCAGATGAAGCCGAGGGGCTGGTAGGTTTTGCCGAGGATTTGATCCGTAGGGCAGGAGAACCAGCGGTCGAGCATCGTGGCGTAGACTTGGCGGAAGTCGGTCGTGTACGTGAGGTCTTGATTGCGCGCGAGGTTGAGCTCGGGAGGCGTGCCGTGGAGGCCGCCTTTGATTTTTGAACCCATGACAAAGAGCGGGGCGGCAGTGCCATGGTCGGTGCCTTTGCTTTCGTTTTCCATCGGGCGGCGGCCGAATTCGGAGAAGGTCATGGTCGTGACCTGATCGTCGAGCTGGTGCGCCTCGAGGTCTTTCTGGAAGGCGGCGAGGCCGTCCGAAAGGGTCTTCATGAGATTCTGGTGGAGATTGGCCTGGTTGGCGTGCGTGTCGAAACCGCCGAGGGAAACGAAATAGACGCGGGTGGACAGTCCCGCGGCGATGAGCGCGGCGACGCTCTTGAGGGACTGGCCGAAGGGGTTTCCCGGATACGCGGTGCCGGGCTTGTAGCCGCCGAGGACCTTCTGGACGCGCTTCTCGGTGACGAGGGCATCCATCATCGTCTGTTTGAGGAAGGAGTTGTTGCCATGCTCGTCGTGATCGGCGTTGGGCTGGTGAACGAGGCGTTCGAGGAACTCCATGTTCTGCCGGTTTTCGCGGCGGCCGATGGTGTTGGGATTAAGACCGAAGGTCTGGTGCGCGTGGTCGGCGAGAAAGGTTTGCGGTACCTCGCCGCTCAGATGAATAGCGGTCGGATCGGCGTCGGGAACGGGCGTGCCGGAGCAGGTGTTGTCGAGGAAGCGCCCGATCCAGCCGGAGGAGAGGATCTGGTTGGAGTCGCTGCCGGATTCCCAGATTTCGGTGGAGC
>CAMLSH010000450.1 GCA_946482625.1 uncultured Opitutaceae bacterium | reverse complement strand
GAGACCGCTGGCTGATCGCTGTCGTTGCGGGTGGATCAGAATTGGTAGTTAAGACCCGTGAAGAAAGACGTGCCGGCCGTCGTGGTGTTGTATTGGCGGCGGGCGACGAGGTCGGAGTATTGTTCTTCGCGCTGATCGGTGAGGTTGATGACGTCGAAGGTGATCTTCAGCTTGTCGGTCAGCTGATAGAACGCGGAGCAATCGACGTACACGGTGGAGTTGAAGCCATCGCCGATCTCGTCGTTGGCGATCGCGAGAGGCCATGAGACGTATTCTTCGCGATAGTTGGCCGAGATGCGCGCGCCCCACTTCTTGGTTTCGTAGTAGAGCGTCACGTTGCCGAGGACGTCGGAGAGACCGGAGATCGGCGACACGTAGTGAATACCGGCGGCCTGTTCGGCGGGGCTGGCGTAGTCCAGCTCGCCCTCGATGAGGGAGAGATTGCCGATGAAGCCGAGCTTGTTGAGCGGCGCGGGGAGAAAGGCCAGGTCGGACTGCACCGAGAACTCGACGCCATTGATTTTGGTGTCCTCGTAGTTCACCGGGCGGTTGTACTCGGCGACGTTCGTGGTGGGCGTGAGACCGGGGAGCAGATTGAGGGGCAATCCGGTGCTGCTGTACGGCACGTTGGTGGAGATCTGATTGCCGATGAAGCCGGAGATATCCTTGTGGTAGTAACCGACCGCCGCGTAACCGACGTCGCCGAAATACCACTCCAACGAGAGATCGAAGTTGTCGGACTCGTACGGTTGAAGCGCAGGGTTGCCGGCGCTGACGCGGATCTCGCCGTTGCTGTTCGTGACGGAGCCATTCATCGCCATGGAGCCGAGGCCCGGGCGGTTGATATTGCGGGAAACGGCGCCGCGCAGGAGCAGGTTGTCTCGCAGTTTGAGTGTGCCGTTGATCGCCGGCAGAATGTCGTCGTAGCTCTCTTCGACCGTGATGGGTCCGATGTTAGCGCGGCCGGACGAGGTGACTTCAGTCTTGTAGCCGCGGAGACCGCCGTTGAGAGAGACGTTCTTCCCGAAGAGCGTGCCTTCCCAGTCGTAGCGGACGTAGGCGGCGGTGGTGACTTCCTCGACTTCGTAGATGCCGGTGCGTGTGCCGACCGGGCGGTTGATGCCGAGCGCCTTGAGGGCCTTGTCGAAGTCGACGATCACCCAGTTGGCGTCTTTATGATCGGAGAAAACCTTGGCGTAGGCGGCTGGGTTGTCGTCGACGGCGCCGGATTGGAATTGGGGCAGCAGGAGATTGTCCGTGGCCTCGGAGTGGCCGTAGTTGGAGAAGGCTTGGCGAGCGACGCCGAACTTCAGTGACGAGCCTGGTGCGAGCGAGAGGTCGAAATCGACTTTGGCGTTGTCGAACGTGCTCTTCTGGTAGCTCGAGGAGAAATCGATCTCGTGAGCGTTCCAGTTGGCCGGGTTGGCGGTGTCGAACTTGTAGGTGTGGTAACCGTAGTATTGATCGCGCGTATAGTCGGAGATCGCGCCGCCGAAAGCCTCGAGATAAAACTTATCGCTATAGGGCATGTCGTATTCCGATTCCTCGGTGCCGATGAGGCCGGATACTTTCAGGCGGTTATTGATGCGCCAGGAGCCGGAGAGGACGATTTGATCGAAGGTGTTTTCGGCCAGCTGCCGGCGGGTTTCGCTGGCGACGTTGCCGCCAGAGACATCGATATAGACGACCTCACCTCGTTCGTTGTAGCGAAGTTCGTTGATCGTCGAATGCGGGTGGACGACGCCGTTGACGGTGGTGCCGCCGCCGAGCCAGGAGGAGGAGTTGGCGCCACGCGAGTTCAGGTGCAACTCGTCGCGTTTGCCGGTGAACTCGCCGTGCAGCACGTCGAGCGTGAGCTCTACGCCCTCGGTTGGCCGCCATTGGAAAGCGGTGGTGATGCCGAGACGCTCGGACTCGCTTTGCCAGGAGGACATGCGATTGCCGCGGGCGAAACGGAGCTGGCCTGACGTGAGCGCCGTCTGGGTGGCGGCTGGCAGCGCGGAGATGTTACTGCCGCCCGCGTTGGGCGACGGACGCCAGCGGAAGGTGTTGGTACCTTGCTCTTCCGTATTGCGGTCGGAGTAGGCGACGGAGAGGAGCGCGCCGAACTTTTTGCCCCAGGTATTGGAGATCTGGAAAGCGCCGCGCGGCTGGATGTCTTTGGTCTGCGTATTGGAGCCGACTTGGGTGGAGATCGCGCCGTTGAAGCCCGGTTTATCGAAAGGCTTCGCGGTGAAGAGTCCGATGGTGCCGGCGAGGCCGCCCTCGTTTTGCGAAGGATCGAAGCTCTTGTAGACATCCATGCGGTTGAAGAGCTCAGATGCGAAGATGTTGAAATCGAAGGCGCGATCGCGGCTGCCCTGGCCGCGGCTGTCTTGAGGCGAGTCGACGTTGCCGAGGACTTCCATGCCGTTGAGTTGTACGCGGGTGAAGTCGGGCCCGAGGCCGCGCAGCGAGACGCGACGGCCTTCGCCCGCTTCGCGATTGATGGCGACGCCGGGGAGACGTTGGAGCGATTCGGCGAGATTCAGATCGGGGAACTTAGCGACGTCTTCAGCGACGATCGTATCGCTGATGATCCTAGCTTCCTGTTTGAATTCACGCGATTTGGCGAGCGACGCGCGGGTGCCGGAGATCGTGAATTCCGCGAGGGAGATGATCTCCTCTTCCTTGGGTGAATCGGCAGCATTCGCCGGCGCGGGGGAGACGGTTTGAGCGGACAGCGCGAGGGCAGACGAGACGAAAAGTCCGGTAAGCGCAACGCGAGGGGTGGCGTTCTTTTTCATATTCGGGGGCGGTGTTAGGGTGAGCCTGGCGCAAGACCAAAGGCGGGGGACAGGCCCGTAAGTGCAACCTTGGACAAGCCAAGACGACACGTACGTTTTTTAACCGTTAGCTTTCCGGCGCCAGGTCACGCGCCGCGGCGCGCGGACGAGACCTGTCCGGCCAGCGATATTGAAATGACCTATTCCGACGCGCGGAACGGGTCGGGCCGCACCGTCGCGACGGCGCGGGGCGTCTGCGCCTCTTCAACGGCATCCGCAGGCCCAGGAGGCTTATTGTCCGGCTTTGCCCAGCGCGGCGCTCAGTTGTTGATAAACGACGGGAGAAAAATCGTCAGCGTGGCAGCCGCCAGCAGGGATGCTTTGCGAGGGGAGAAAGAAAGAGCCATAACCGCCTTTGGTTGGGGACCGCTGGATTTAGCCTTCCACGTGCCAAAACCATCGCCGACAGAGCCGGCGCGCTCTCC
>CAMLSH010000449.1 GCA_946482625.1 uncultured Opitutaceae bacterium | reverse complement strand
ACGCTGAAGGAGTTTTATACGCGCGAGGTGGCGGGGTTTATTCGGGGGCCGTATTGAGGGATAACCGAAACTTTGCTGCATTGCGGCGGTACTGCATCAAACGATTTCTCAAAGATGTCTTCAGGAAGCCTCATTTACCCCTACGCGATATTTCGCAGCGACCTCCGTAATCTCGGTGCCATTATGAAGGCAGAGCGTGTCCTTCACAATGACGGTACGTGGCTCGATATTGGCGATGATCGTGAGCTGCCTCAGCAGATTCGGAGGGTGTGGAGCTATTTCCTTCAGCGGTACTCAAACAAAGAGGAATGCATGGAAATCGGTAGCGCCTACATGATGGCCATCTCTCACATTGAGAAGCAGCCTGAACGCTTTGCGCCTAGTCATGATATGCATGAGATAGTTGGAGCGGGATTTGAACAGGTACCTGAGGCGCTACTTCAGGCCGTGCATGCCCTATGCACAGAGGTCGACGTGTTTGAGTGGGGTGATAACCAAGAAGAGACTCTGGAGTTTATCGTCGAGTTGGCGAAAAGCCGCTTTGGTTACAAACCATGACTGGTTAACAGAGCCCTCATGTCCGCGGATAACGAAAATAGTTATTTTAGTTATTCGTAGTCCTCTGATTTCTGTTTCGCGAGATGTGCGAGGAGCAGGGTGAAGAAGCAGAGGACGATGTTTTGGAGGGGGAGTTGGAGGGGTGTCGGCAGGGCGTAGATGAGGCAGACGGCGGGGATCCAGACGGCGAGGTTGGAGATCAGGATCGGGAGGACGCGTCGGACGTACCAGCCCGGGGCGCGGAGGTCGGCGAGGAAGGCGCGGGCGTTGAAGTGGGTTTCTGCATACAGGTAGGCGATCGCGGTCAGCGGAATCGCGATGAGCGGGCAGTAGACGAGTTGGTCGAAGACGGTCTTGGTGGCGATGATGCTGGGCGAATGGCCTTCGCCGACGACATGGGCGAGGATGCGGTACCAGAGGTCGATCTCGAAGCCCTTGTACGCCCAGAAGGCGGTGATGAGCGCGCCTTGAGGCCAGGTGTAGCGGCCGGTGGTGGTTTTGAGATAGAGGAACGGGAGCAGGCCGCCGAAGAGTCCGGTGGAAACGATGGCGAAGATGAGACCGACTTCGCTGCGCCAGGCGCTGAGGCGATTGAGCGCGGCGTGAGTCGGTGCGTGCCAGAAATAAGCGAGGACCAGGACGAGCGCGAAGGCTTGGAGGACGAGGCCGGGAAGGAGATTGGCGCGGGCGCCGCGGAGACCGGCGGCCCACGGGGTGTCGCGGGTGGGCGTGGCGCCGGCCGGGTGGGTGGACGTGGGAACGGCGGCGTTGGGTGTGGGCTCAGGCGTTGGCGAAGCGGCGGACATGCGAGTCGCGGAGTGTTCGCGCGTGCAGGCGGCGGGCGAGGATTTTTAAGGCGGGCTGAACACGAAGAGCGCAAAGGGCGCGAAGCGATGGGCGTGTCGGATGGAGGATCGCGGAATCGCGGAGGGGGGAATCACGGAGAGAGCGGATTTAAGGCAGTCGGAGTGGTTCACTGAGGTCACAGAGCGCGGACACAGAGGTCACGGAGTTCGGAGGGGAGGGAGAACTAGAATGATGGAGGAGGGTCCGCGTGATTTGGGGCGGGAGCGCGGACGACGTCCAACCGGCGCGTTAGGGATAACGCGCCCCACCTCGGAGGCGGAGTTTTTGGCAAGATGTGCGGCGGGCGGGCGCTGGACTTGGGGTGGGTCATGACTTTTCGTGGGGCCATGCGCATCGATCTTACTGCGCTCGCTTCGCGCGACGCTTATTCCTGGATGACGAGCACGATCACGCCGCGGCCGATTGCGTGGGTGTCGACGATTTCGGCGGAGGGGAAAACGAATCTGGCGCCGTTTAGCTTTTTCCAGGGCGTCACGTCGGCGCCGCCGTCACTTATGTTTGTGCCGGTGAATCTGCGCGATGGGTCGAAGAAGGATTCGTTGCGCAACATCGAAGCGACCGGGGAATTTGTGGTGAATCTGGTGTCGTTTGCGCAGGCGGAGCTGATGAACAAGTGCGCGGCGTTGCTGCCGTATGGGGAAAGTGAATTCGACAAGTTTGGCGTGCCGTCGGTCCCGGCGGAGACGGTGAAGCCGCCGCGGGTGGCGGGGGCGCCGGTGAGTTTCGAGTGTCGGCTGCATTCGATCACGCGGATCGGCGAAGGGCCGGCGGCGGCGAATGTGGTCTTTGGGCTGATCCAGTTGATGCACGTGGACGACGCGGTGCTGGGGGCGGATGGGAAGGTGGATCCGGTGAAGTTGGATCTGGTGGCGCGGCTTGGGGGCGAGGCGTACGCGCGGACAGGGGAGGTGTTTACGTTGAAGCGGCCGGATCGGTGAGCACCGCGCTGGGGCGCGGTGAATGACCAATGGTCAATGACCAGTGAGCAGTGGTCGGTGGATGATGCCAGTGATTGAGGGTGGTGAGTGGAGGTAGTTTGTAGTTGGGAATTGATAGTTGGGGCGCGAGGCGTGGGGGCGATTTTTTGGGGGAAGGCGGGCGGGGGTGAATAGCGCGCCGGGACGGCGCGCTCCACCTCGGAGGCGTCGTGCGCTCTCTGCGGGATTTTGAGAGGCTGGTGCGAAGGGGGCCACGCTTTGGCAAGCGCGGCTACATCGGAGGGAATGTGCATGTACGCGCTTTTCTTTTTGGGGCGGGTTCGCAGCGTGGCGGGGCATGGCGCATTCGTCGCGCGATGGCGCACTCATCCCTTCGTTGGAAGATTTTCGTCCTGACTCGCTTCGGGGCACGCCGGGGTTTTTTCGCGTTGGACAGGCGCGCGAGGGGCATTGGTGGTTGGTCGATCCGCTGGGGCATGCGTTTTTCAGCAAGGGCGTGGCGGGGGTGAACCGGTCAGGGCGCACGGACGGACGTCTGCCGATGCCCGGGCCTTATGCGGCCACGGTGTTGTCGCGTCAGGGCGGGGATGTGAACGGGTTTTTGCGCGGAGCGATCCAGCGGTTGCGTAACTGGCATTTCAATACGTTGGGTGCGTGGGCGGAGCCGGCGCTGTCGGAGCAGGGCATGTATTACACGGAGGCGCTGGAACTGGGTGAATGCGGGCCGGTGATCCATAGCGCGGGCGCGCGGGTGCCGGATGTGTTCGATCCGGCGTGGCGCGAGGCGGTGGAGCGGCAGGCGGCGGAATTGTGCGCGCCGCATCGGGGCACCCGGGAGTTGATCGGTTATTACACGGATCACGCTTTGAACTGGGCGCAGCCGCGGGCGGA
>CAMLSH010000448.1 GCA_946482625.1 uncultured Opitutaceae bacterium | reverse complement strand
CCACGCTCCACTGGGTCCCGCTCAGCGACCTCGACACCATCACCCTCTCCGGCCCCCACCGCCGCTGGGTGACCGAGCTCGTCGCGAAGTTCGCGGGAAGTTGAATCGCAAAGACGCCAAGCCGCGAAGTCCGGAGCCAAGGAAACCGCCTCCGATATAAGTCCTATCAGTCCCATAGGACCCATAAGACCTATTCCACACCTGCTTCCGCCATGGAACCCTCCGCACACCAACCGCCCTTCGCACCCTCCGCGCTCTCCTCGCCCCTGCGCTAAAAAAACCCTCTCTCCCCCCTTCGCTTCTCCTTTGCCCCTTAGCGTCTTCGCGATTCAAAAATTGCCCTCCGCGCGCTCCGCCCGCCTCGGGTGTAAGAAAAGCCCCGTCTGGCTCTACTAATGCAGCCAAAACCATGAATTCCCGAGGCACCTACCGCTCGACAGTCCACACGCCACGTTCCCGGCGTAACAGCTAACGCCATGCACGACAGCGAACGAGACCGCATCTTCGGTGAGTGGCTGACCGCGCACAAAGGTATCCTCTTTAAAGTAGTCCACGCCTATGCGTTCGAACACGCCGACCGCCAGGATCTCTTTCAAGAGGTCGCCGTGCAGGTCTGGCGTTCCGTCGATTCGTTTCGCGGTGAATCTTCAGTAACGACGTGGATGTACCGTGTCGCCCTGAACGCCGCCATGACATGGACGCGCAAGCAGAGCAGACATCAACGCCGGGAACAGCCCCTGGAAATCGCGGAAGACCTGCTCATCACGATGCCCGCCGAGGGACGCGATCCGCGCGTCGAGTGGCTGTATCACCAGATCTCGCAGCTCAAGGACGTCGATCGCTCCGTGGCCCTGCTGCTGCTCGATGGCTTTAGCTACAAGGAAATCGCCGCCGTCACTGGCCTCACCGAGAGCAACGTCGGCGTGAAAATTAACCGGATCAAATCGGCCCTGGCCGGAAAAAGTTTGGAGGAAACAAAATCATGAATCTCGACGAATTGACTGCGGTCTGGAAGTCGCAGGACGCAGCTCCGCTGCACGACATGAACAAAACCCTGCTTCATCTCGCCCTGCGGCAGGATGAGGTGAAGCTGCAGAAACAGCGCCGCCGGGCTCGGTGGATGGTTTACATCTTTTGCGGCGGGGCCGTCGTGGGCATGGGGCTTTTCCTGTCCATCATGATCTATCACCTGCTCTACCGGCCCGATGGGAATGGGCTGACCGTTTGGGATCTCGCCCTCCCCATCGTGGGTGCGGTTGCCGCCGTGATCAGTGTGCAGGCGATTTATGCGAACCATCGGGCGCAGTCGCTGCGTGAGCAAAGCTTCGGCGAGTCGCTGCGCGATCAACTCAACCGGAGCATCGCGCGGCTCGACAACGACGAGACGAATGCCCGCCGGACGAGCGTGCTGGTCCTTGCGCTGTTGGGAGGGGTCTGTCCGGCGGCCATTCTCCTCCTCGGCTGGCGGATCAACCAAAAGTCCATCAGCGACGACGGCTATATGCTCGTCACTCTGCTCCTTCTCTGTGTCTGGGCGGTGTGGAGCGGCCTCGGAGACCTCCGCCGTTCGGTGCAACGGGACATCCTGCCGCGCAAACGACGTCTGGAAACGTTGCTCAAAGAACTCGAGAGCCAGCCATAGCCCACCGCTCGACCTTCCGCGCCTCCGCTCTTTCGCGCTTCCGCGATAAAAAACTCCGCCCTTCGCTCCTCCTTCGCCCCTTAGCGTCTTCGCGATTCAACACCCTCGGTCACGCCCGCAAGATCTTCTCCATCGCCTTCCCCTTCGCCAGTTCATCGACCAGCTTATCCAGGTAACGGAGCTCCTGCATCAACGGATCCTCGATGTCCTCCACGCGTATTCCGCAGATGACGCCCGTGATCAGCTTCCGCGCTGGATTCAACTTCGGCGCCTTCGCAAAAAACGTTTCGAAATCCGTCCCCGCCTTCAGCGCTTTCTCCAACTGCTTCGGCGTGTAGCCCGTCAACCAGCCAATGATCTCGTCCACCTCCGCCTTCGTCCGTCCCTTCTTTTCCGCCTTGGCGATGTAGTAAGGATAAACGGCCGCGACCGGCGTGGTGAAAATGCGATGCTTGGTGCTCATGGGGCGACGATGCACTCAACGCACGCCATCGCCGGGCGCCAGTCCAGACACCAAATTCGGAACGGGTAAATTGAATCGCGAAGACGCAAAGACGCGAAGTTCAGAGCCAGGGAAACCACCATCAACCACGACTCATCAAACGTAGCCCGCGCCCCGTCGTCCGCCCCTCCGTCCTTCGCTCCGCCTTCGCATCTTCGCGTCTTTGCGATTCAAGAAATAACCATCCACCCGCCGGCAGGCGCCGACCACGAACAATAAAAAAGCCCCGCGTTGAAGCGGGGCTTGCGCGGGCAGAGGGGATTATTTGGGGGCTGCTCCGGACGCGGCCGTGGCTCTTTTCATGGACGATTTGCGCTCGGTGGTGCGCGTGCCGCCGGCCTTTTCGTATTCCGAGCTGTTCTTCCCATAGACCACAGCGATAGCCGACAGCGTGGTGGAGGTGAGATCGTCGAGCGTATCTTCAGCCTTTTCCAACTCGTTGCTCAGCCCGTCGAGTTCGGCGAGCTTGGTATTGTAGTCCGAAAGCTTGGCGGCGACCGCGTCGATGTCCGCCTGAAAATCCGCCAGGGTACGATTTTTGCCGAGATCGATGGTGGTGCCGATGGATGCGAGACCGTCGGCGCGTTGTTGCGCGCGTTCGATCGAAGAAGAGGTACGTTTACGTCTAGCCATGTGTATGTTGAGTTGAGGTTACGCTGGCTCACACCCTGCCCGCCAGGGCTGGATCACTCCGTTGAGACGGTGTGAACAACGCCCAGTCCGTTGAAGCAGTTCTTTGCCGGCCTCAAGTTCGCCTCTCCCCGACTCAAACACTACTTATCCAGCTTTGAGTTTGTATAAGAAGTCTTAAAGCCCGCGCGACTTGGACTTGAGTCCGTGCAAGCCGGGCTTGAGCCCGCGCGACCCCGACTTGAGTTCGTGCAACGCGGGCTTCAGTCAGTACGAGTTGGATTTGAGTGCGTGCGACTTGAACTTGAGTCCGTGCAGGGCGGGCTTGATCCCGCGCGACTTGAACTCAAGCCCGTGCGAGTTGGACTTGAGTGCGCGCGACCTGAACTCAAGTCCGCGCGAGCAACCCTCAAGTCCGGGCAACCGGCACTTGAGTCCGGGCGACCGGCGCTTCAAGCCCGGCGACCTTGCTTCAAAGGCGAGTAACT
>CAMLSH010000447.1 GCA_946482625.1 uncultured Opitutaceae bacterium | reverse complement strand
GGCCCCATCAATCCGCCCACAAACGCCATCGGCAAAATCGCCGCAATCACCGCCCACGTCGCGAGGATCGTCGGGTTGCCCACCTCCGCGACCGCCGCGAGCGCGACGTCCGACAGCGGTTTCCCGCGGGCGCCCGGCAGACGCGAATGGCGTACGATGTTTTCAACGACCACGATCGCGTCATCCACCAGGATGCCGATCGAGAAGATCAGCGCGAAGAGCGTGATGCGGTTGAGCGTGTAACCGTAGAGATAAAAAACCAGCAGCGTCAGCGCGAGCGTCGCCGGGATCGCCAGCATCACCACGAGCGATTCGCGCCATCCGAGAAAAATCAGGATGAGAATCGCCACGCCGAACACCGCGATGCCCATGTGCAGCAGCAGCTCGTTGCTTTTCTCCGCCGCCGTGTGCCCATAATCGCGCGACACCGTCACCTCCACGTCCGCCGGAATCAGACGCCCGCGCAACGACTCCACTTTCGCGAGCACCGCGTTGACGACATCGATCGCATTCGCCCCCGGCCGCTTCGCGAGACTGAGCGTCACCGCCGCTTCGATACTACTCGTCGCGCCCTTTCCGCCGGCCGCGTGCAAGACATAGTTAACCGTTTCCTCCGCGCCATCGCGCACCGTGGCGACATCGCGCAAATAAATCGGCCGCGCATCCACCGCACCGATCACGAGCGATTCCACGTCGCGCGAATCGCGCAAAAATCCTCCCGCTTCGAGCAACACTTCCTGTCCGGCAAACGGCCGCGACCCGGCCAGCGTCGCGCGATTCGCCTGCTGAAGCGCACCGACCACCTGCGCGACATCGAGCCCGCGCGACGCCAGCGCCGCCGGATCGAACTGCACGCGCACCGCGCGGCTTTGTCCGCCGATCAGCGTGGTCTCGGCCACCAGCGGCAATGATTTGATTTCTTCCTCCAGCTGCGCCGCGATCTGGCGAAGCGCCAGAGAATCCTGCGTGGCGCTGTGCAACGTGAGCGCCAGCACCGGCACATCGTCGATCGTGCGCGGCTTCACCAGCGGTGCAGCCACGCCGGCGGGAAGTTTTTCCAAATTCGCCTGAAGCCGCTGATTGAGCCGCACGAGCGCGGCCTCGATGTCGGTGCCGACCTTGTAACGCACCACAATCAGGCTGCCGCCGGGGCTCGACGTGGAGTAGAGATATTCGACGCCCGGGATTTCCCAGAGCAGTTTTTCCAGCGGACGTGTGACGAGGTTTTCGACTTCCTCCGGCGAACCGCCCGGCAGCGCCGCGAACACATCGATCATCGGCACCTTGATCTGCGGCTCCTCCTCGCGCGGCAGTTTCCACACCGCGAAAAGCCCGAGCAACATCGACGCGATCACGATGATGACCGTGAGCTTCGAGTGGATAAAATAGGCCGCGAGTCTCCCGGCGAGTCCGGCCGGAGCAGCGTCGGCCGTCGAGGTCGGTTGCGGCGCGCTCATGGCGACACCTCCACGGGCTGCCCATCACGCAACGTCGCGGCAGGCGCGGCAACGATCCGCTCGCCCGGCTCCAGACCCGCGAGAATTTCCACCAAGCCATCCGTCACCCGGCCGGTTTGCACCAGGCGCATCTGTGCCCTGCCTTCGGATACGACAAAAACATTCTCCATCTGTCCAAACGCACGCACCGCACCGACCGGCACGAGCCGCTGCTTCACCACGTCACCCGACAGCTCGACAGTCACAAACTGCCCCGGAGCCCAGCGGTTGCCCTCGGGAAGCGTCAGCACCACCGCCACACTGCGCGTGGCGGCATCGGAGGCGGACGCGATTTCGGAGACCGTCGCCTCGACCGCATCATCACCGCCGTTTAGCACGCACACCGTCGCGCCCAAAGAATGTTTTCCCACGAGCGAAGCCGGAACCTGCGCGATCACCTCGCGCGGCCCGACGAGATCGAGCGTGATCAACGCCTGCCCGGGCATCACCAGATCGCCGCGATTGACCGGACGCGCTGCGACCAGCCCGTCGAACGGCGCTTTGATCTCCGTGTACGCGAGCATCGCCTCGGCCTCTGCAAACGCGGCCTGCGCGGAGCGAAGCCGCTCTTCGCCAAAGCGGACCACGTCGTCAGTTGTCACGCCGCCTTTGAGCAGCCGCTGGTCGCGGTCGAGTTCGCGTTCAGCCTGCGCGAGCGCCGTACGGGCGCGCTCAACCTGCGCGACATACTCCGGTGCCGAGAGACGGATGAGCACATCTCCGACGCGCACCGCCTGCCCGAGTTTGACCGCGAGCTCTTGCACGTTGCCCGCGACCTTCGCCGCCAACACCGCGCGATCCGCTGCGCGAACTTCGCCCGGCACCGCGATCACGCGCGGCGCGGAATCTTCGACCACAGTCACGACCGCCACACGCTCCGCCGGACGATTTTCTGCCGGACTGGTCTCCTCGGAGCGCGTGCAGCCGGAGAGAATCAGAGCGGCCGCGACGACTAGAATGGAAGCAGAAGAAGGCGTTTTCATGGGCAGATAAGTGAAGCAGTTTTCCCTGGCAGCACCGGCCGCCGGCCGGCTTTTCGAAGCGGGAGGATTCGTCGTGGGCTTAGCGTTTGCAGGCGGCGTCTCCGTCGCGGCCCCACCCCAGTTTCTTAAAAATCATCTCCGCAGGGCAGAAGCCGGTGAAGGCGGATTGGATGAGATTAATCCCGACGAATACGGTTAGCAACAGCCCCCACGGGCTGACGAAGTGCGCGAGGGCGACACCAATAAGGACAAAACTGCCGGCGAGGATGCGGATGAGGGATTCGGTTTTCATGATGGACAAGTGATAATCTATATGCGCATATACTCATATAGTTGATCCCATGTCAAGTGCTTGTTCATTGAGGCGCATGGCCAAAAAAGCCCGCCCGCTCTCCGAGGAAGCCCTCCTCCTGGTCGCCCGCCGTTTCGCACTGCTGGCAGAGCCGATGCGCCTGCGTCTCCTCCACGCGCTTTTCGACGGCGAGAAGCCGGTCAACACGCTCGTAGACTTGACCGGCGGCACCCAGGCCAATGTTTCGCGCCACCTGCAAACCCTGACTGAGGGCGGCCTGCTCTCGCGTCGCAAAGAAGGCCTCCAAGTCTTCTACGCTATCGCCGATCCCTCGATCTTCCAGCTCTGCGAACTCGTCTGCGGCAGCCTCGAAAAACAGCACACGCAAAAAGCCGAAGTCTTCGCGCGGTAACGTTGAGCCTCTCGCCCTAGACGCGCCGCCCGCTGACCGGCATTTCACGCCCAAAAGCCGGCGAGCCGCCGGCGCTCCCA
>CAMLSH010000446.1 GCA_946482625.1 uncultured Opitutaceae bacterium | reverse complement strand
GCCCCGCCGTCGGCGTCCACAACATCCAGATCGTCCGCGCCAACCGCACCACCGCGCCCCACACCGATCCGTCGATCAACCACACCTATCTCCACGCGCCGATGCTGGCCTACTGGCGCGGCCAGTTCTACGTCGATTACCTCAGCGGCCCGGTCAACGAACACGACCACAACACAGTCACCAACTACTCCACCTCGCCCGACGGCCTCACCTGGTCCACGCCCAAGATCCTCTTCCCCGCCGTCCCGCTCCCCGACGGCAAGCTCAGCCTCATGCACCAGCGCGCGAGCTTCTACGTCGCCCCCGGCGACCGACTCCTCGCCACCGGTTTCCACGGCCAGTATCCGTCTCCCAACGACGGCACCGGCCTCGGCCGCGTAATCCGCGAGATCAAACCCGACGGGGCCCTTGGCCCGATCTACGTCATCCGCCTCAACCGCCACGCCGGCCACACCGAGGCCAGCCTGCCCTACCCACTCTACACCGCCGCCCCCGACAAATCCTTCGTCGCCGCCTGCGACGCCCTCCTCGCCGACCGCGCTTACACCGCTCAATGGTGGGAGGAAGAGCGCACCACCGACGGCTATTTCAACCTCACCCTCAAAGCCATCAGCACCGTCCGCCGCCCCGACGGCTCGCTCCTCGCGATCGCGAAAGACGCCCAGCACGCCACCAGCACCGACGACGGCAAAACCTGGAAACGCCTCGGCTTCGCCGAAAATCTCCCAGTCAACTCCTCGAAATACTGGCTCGATAAAACCTCCGACGGCCGCTTCGCCCTCGTCTTCAACCCCACCAGCCGCCTCCGCTTCCCGCTCGCCATCGCCACGTCTTCCGACGCCAAAAACTTCGGCGACCTCCTCACCGTCCACGGCGATCTCCCCGTCCAGCGTTTCCCCGGCAAATTCAAAAATCTCGGCGCCCAGTACGTCCGCGGCATCTCCGAAGGCAACGGCACTCCGCCCGACGGCGGCCTCTGGCTGACCTACTCGACGCACAAGGAAGACATCTGGGTCTCCCGCGTCCCCGTTCCCGTCACCGGCACCGTGCCCGATAAACCGATACAGGATAACTTCGACGCCACCGCTCTCAACACGCTCCCCGCGAACTGGAACATCTACAGCCCCGCCTGGGCTCCCGTCCGCGTCGTCGACTCCGGCGACGCCACCCAGCGCCGCTCCCTCGAACTCCGCGACGAAGACCCCTACGAGTACGCCCGCGCCGTCCGCGTCTTCCCGTCCACACACGGCGTGAAGATCGAGTTCAAAGTCCTCCCCCGCCAGTCTACCGCCCGCCTCGAAATCGACATCCTTGGCCCGCGCGGCGAACGCCAGTCCGCCTTCGCCTTCGGCACCGATGGCCACCTCTGGCTCAACCACGAAGGCATCTGGACTGACAACGGCCCTTACAAGTCCGGCCAGTGGTTCACCTTCAGCTACTCGCTCCCGCAGAATCCAAAAGCCGACCGCGGCATCTGGCTCATCAACGGCAAACCCACCACGCCCCCCGCCGGCGGCCCCATCGAACTCACGTCGACCGTCGAACGCCTCTCCTTCCGCACCGGCCCCCTCGCCGACCGCCCCGAAAGCAGCGGCAAAGACCTCCCCGGAGCCGACTCAAAAGTCCCCGCCGCCTCCTTCCTCATCGACGACGTCACTATCACCCCCGTCCGCTAACTCCGAGGTAGAACGCGTCATCTCTAACGCGCCGTTTCGACGTCGCCCGCGTTCCCGTCCTGAAAATTCTGCAATCTCGTCCAAACATTCTTCGCTCCGTGAACTCCGTCTTCGCCCGCCTCGTCCTCTTCTTCACGGTCCTCACCGCCTCAGCATCCTCACAGCCACCCGAGGTCTGCCTCGCTCCGCGCACCGAGATAGCCCTCGCCGACAACTGGCGCACCGCCTACGAACCCGCCGACCCCGAAAAATTCGCCGCCTACACGTCTCCAGACTTCAACGACACCACCTGGAAAACCGTCAGCGTTCCTCACAACTGGGACGACTACCAAGGCTTCCGCCAGGTCAAATCCGGCCATCTCTACGGCCACGCCTGGTACCGCACCACCGTCACGCTCCCCGCCTCCGAACTCTCCGCTGACCGCCGCCACTTCCTCTTCTTCGAAGGCGTCGGCGCCTACGCCACCGTATGGGTAAACGGCAAACTCGTCGGCAAACACGGCGGCGGCCTCACCACCTTCACGCTCGACGTCACCGACGCTCTCAACCGCGAAGGCACACCAAACCTCATTGTCGTCCGCGCCGACCACGCCCCCGGTATCCGCGATCTCCCCTGGGTCAACGGTGGCAGCGAACGCGCCTACGGCTTCTCTGAAGGTTCCCAACCGTTCGGCATCCACCGCCCCGTCCGCCTTGTCTCCACATCATCAGTACGCGTCGAACCCTTCGGCGTCCACGTCTTCGCCGACCACACCACACTCACAGCATCCTCCGCGACCGTTCACGCCCGCACCGAACTCCAAAACCACGGCAACGCCGCGCAACCCCTCCGCGTCGTCTCCCGCCTGCGCGATTCCTCCGGCAAGGTCGTCGCCGAAACCGCTTCCGACCTCTCCCTCGATCCCGGCCAGTCCCAAATCGCCGCGCAAACTTTCCCTACTCTCGCCAACCCTAAGCTCTGGTCCCCCGCTCATCCGCATCTCTACACCCTCACCACCGAGCTCTCCTCCCTCTCCGCTACTTCGTCCGGCTCCACCAACAGCTCCGACGTCCTCGACCGCGTCGAAACCACTACCGGCTTCCGCACCATCGCCTGGCCCGGCGCCGATCCGAAATCCACCGAAGGTCGCTTCTTCATCAACAACGAGCCCTTCCTCATCAACGGCACCGCCGAGTACGAACATCTCCTCGGCCAGAGCCATGCCTTTTCGGATACACAGATCCGCGCCCGTGTCCGCCAAATCCAGGCCGCCGGCTTCAACGCCTTCCGCGACGCCCACCACCCGCACAATCTCCGCTACTCCGATTACTGGCAACGCAACGGCCTGCTCTGGTGGCCGCAGTTCGGCACCCACATCTGGTTCGACAACGACGCCTTCCGCACCGCCTTCAAAGAAAAACTCCGCCAGTGGGTGAAAGAGCGCCGCAACAACCCCGCCGTCGTCCTCTGGGGTCTTCAAAACGAGAGCAAACTCCCCGCCGCCTTCGTCGCCGAGTGCGTCGCCATCATCCGCGATATGGACCCTACAGCCACCGTCGAGCGCAAGATCACCACCTGCAACGGCGGCGTCGGCGCCGACTGGGACATCCC
>CAMLSH010000445.1 GCA_946482625.1 uncultured Opitutaceae bacterium | reverse complement strand
AGGACGATGTCGGCGAGTTGGACGAGCCAGCAGCGTTCGCCGTCGCGGACGAAAACCTGATCGAGTCGCGGAAGCGGCGCGGTGTGCTGGCAGATTTTTTGGAGTGCGGCGGCGAGTCGGGCGGGGGCGACCGGCTTCATGAGGTAGTCGATGGCGCTGGCTTCAAAGGCCTGGACGGCGTGCTGGTCGAAGGCGGTGGTGAAGATGACCTGGGGCGGTTCATCGAGTTGGCCGAGCAGATCGAAGCCGGTCATGCCGGGCATCTGGATATCGAGGAAAAGAAGATCCGGAGAATTTCTCGCGATGAGTTCGAGGGCTTCGTCGCCGTTGCGTGCTTCGCCGACGATCTCGATTTCTGGATGGGCGGCAAGGAGGCGACGGAGTTCGGCGCGGGCGATGCGTTCGTCGTCGATCAGGAGAGCTTTGACGAGAGCGGTGGGGGAACCCGGAGGACGCGGAGTCGCGTGTTTCATGAAGAGGACGGTGTGTTGTTTTGTGAATACAAGAGGGTTGGGGCATGCGGCAGGCGGGCGGTCGCGCGCACGCGGTCTGGTGCGAGTGCGAGGAGATCGAGCGTGGCGGTGGAGCCGTTCAGCAGGCGCAGGCGTTCCCGGAGATTGGCGAGGCCAATCTGCGTGGAGTCTGCGGGGGAAGGGCCGAGTGAGCCGGAGTTCTCCACCGTGATTTCGAGAGTGCCGTGGAGGAGGCGGGACTGGACGACGATCTCGCCGCCTGCGGGGAGGTGCGCGATGCCGTGCTTGATGGCGTTTTCAACGAGGGTCTGCAGAAGCATCCAGGGGACGCGGCAGCCGACAGAGGCGGGATCGATCTCGATGCGGGTGCGCAGGCGTTCTTCGAAGCGGACGGATTCGAGTTCGAGATAGTCGGTGATCATGGCGATCTGATCGGCGAGGGGTTCGGTGGCGTCGGCGCGGCGGACGAGATTGTGACGGAGAATGTTGGCGAGGCGTGTCACCATATCTTGGGCACGCGGGGGATTTTCGACGATGAGACCGCGCACGCTGTTCAGGCAGTTGAAGAGAAAGTGCGGGTTTACTTGTGCTTCGAGCGATTGGAGGCGGGCTTCGCGCATGCCGAGTTCCAGGGCGACGGCGTGAAGACGGGCACGGCGGGTGCGTTGAAGCGAGGTGATGCCGGTGTAGACGGTTATCCAGAATGCGGAGGCGGCGGTGGTGTTGAACCACATGAGAATGGCGAAGCGGGGGCCGGCGGCGAACGGAGGCGTCCATGTCCAGATCGCCTGCACGAGCACGATGAGTGTGGCCTGAATGGTGCCTATGGCTGCTGCGGCGCCGATGAGGCGGAGGGCGGTGCGGCCGGGAGTGAGGCTGAGCCATTGCTGGCGGCGAACGAGCGCCCGCAGTGCGTGGGTGAGGGCGATGCTGTAGAAAAAGAACAGCACGTATCCGCCGACGACCGCGGGTTGAGCGCGGGCATCGGCGGGGACCATGGCGAGGCCCACGGCCACGTAGGCACCCCAGCCGACGACCTGGCAGAGCCAGTAGGCGGCGCGCCAGCCGCGTGATTCGTGCGCGAGGTCGTGGGGGGGGGAGGCAGACATTATTTGGAGGCGGACGGGTGTGCTTTGAGGAAGGACTCGATCTGCTCGAACATCCATTGGGGTTCGTCGAACATGATGAAGTGGTGGGCCGTATCGCTGAGAACGATGTTCACGTTTCGCAGTTGGGAGAACTGTTCGCGATAGATCGACTCGGTTCGCGCGCGATCGGTGTAGGGTTTGTAGCCGGCCCAAGATCCGAGCACGAGCGATGGGGCAGTGATGCGGGCGAGATCTGCGCGGAGGTCGGTGCTGTAGAGCTCGGTCATGGCTTCGGTGACGGTGGCGCGGTCGGAGGCGAGGCCCCAGGAGACGATGCGTTCATGGTCTTTGTCGCTGACAACCATCGCACGCGTCATGGCTCCGGAGAGAACAGTCTGCCGGTAAGTGGCGTCGTCGATTGTGCTGAAGTGTTTCTTCATGCCTTCGGCGGAGGCGCGGGCTTGTTCGGCGGTGATGCCGGGGCGCGTTACGCCGGAAAGGAAGGGAAGGCCGTCGACGATGACGAGCGGGCCGACGAGGTCGGGTTTGTTCGCGCCAAGGGCGAGGGTGAGGGAGCCGCCGAGGCTATGGCCGACGATGACGGGGCGGACGAGTTTGCGGGATTCGATGTAGGCGACGAGGGCGTCGCGTGCGGGTTCGAGGACGGGGCCGGGTTTGGCCGGTGTGCCGCCGAAACCAGCGAGCGAGATCACGTGGCACTCGTAGCGATCTTTGAAGTGAGCGACGGTGGTGTCCCAGACTTCACCCGGGCAGGAGAGCCCAGGGATGAGAATCATGGGGCGACCGTGGCCGGTGACTTTGACGGTGAATGCGGAGGGCTCTGCGGAGAATGCCGTCGTGGCGGCGAGGGCGAGCGTGGCTAGGAGAGCGGTGATTGATTTCATGCACGCTCAGCAAAGCGGGAGAGCGGGCGCGGGTGGGGCGGAAAGTGATGAGTGGCGGCTGTGGATGATGAGCGGCGCCGAGAAGCGCGGGGTAGGGCTGGCGGGTGTTGCTCACTGTGAAAAGCGAGTCCGCTAGGTTTTTGGGATTCCTGATTTTCAGGAACGGTCTTCTTCCGGGCGGCCGTGGTCGGGGTTGAGGTGGATGGTCCGGGCGGGGGTCTCGGACTGTTGCGTCATGTAGGCGATGAGGCGGTCGTTGAAATCTTTCGCGGGGTCGTGGCCCATTTTTTTGAGGGCTTGGGTGAGCGCGGCGACTTCGACGAGGCGGGCCATGTCGCGGCCGGGGCGGACATAGAGGATGATGTGCGGGATTTTCTGCTCGAGGATGTCGTAGAAATTCTCCTCCAGGCCGGTGCGTTCCTCAACGGCGTCGGGGGTCCATTCGTAGAGGGAGACGACGAGGTCGATGCGTTTTTCGGGGCGGACGCTCTTCACGCCGAACATGTCGGAGATATTGATGATGCCGATACCGCGGCACTCCATGTAGCCGCGATTGAGCGGGCGGCTGGAGGCCATGAGTTCGCGTTCATCGAGGAGCTTGATGACGGTGAGGTCGTCGGCGACGAGGGAGTGGCCGCGTTCGATGAGGGCGAGGGCGCACTCGCTTTTGCCGACTCCGCTCGAGCCGCGGAGCATGACGCCGATGCCGCGGATATCGAGGGTGGTGGCATGCTCGGTGACCGACGGGGCGAACTCGTTGTCGATGCAGAGCGTGGCGAGGTTGATGAAATTCATCGTGATCA
>CAMLSH010000444.1 GCA_946482625.1 uncultured Opitutaceae bacterium | reverse complement strand
TCGCTTCGCGGGCACCGAACCGGCCGAACGGCCTCGGACTCTCGCTGGTTCGGATGGTGGCGATTGAAGCGGGTGTGCTGCGGGTGGCGGGGATCGACTGCGTGGATGGGACGCCGGTGTATGACGTGAAGCCTTATCTGCCGTGGTGCGAGGCGCAGCCGGAGGCGCGGGCGGATTGGGCGAATTCTCCGCCACCGCTGAGTGAAGCGGCGCGGGTGGCGATCGCGCCAGAGTTCGCTGAGCAGCTCGGGGCAGAGACGACGCGACTGGTCCAGGAAGTTCTCCGGCTGGAACTCGCACCTGCTTATCAGGACGAAGCTGATCGGATTTACGGTGTGTCGCTGGCCGGTTGGAATATCCGCTGGCGGACGACCGGCGACGGAGCGCGCGAAGTGTGCGAGCTCCGTCGGCTATGAACTGGGAAGCCGACCGCCCCGGCTCCGTGCCGAGGAGTGGGCGAGCCTCGGGAATCACTGACGCCACGTAAGCACGATCGCGCCTTCAATCGAATCAACGTCGACGGTTTCGCTGGAAGGGCGGGTGGTGCCGTTTCCGAGGCCGAAAATTTCTTCGACCGGCACTTTCATCTTAAACGGTGCGTAAGTGGCGGTGATGCCGACGCTGAGGCGTGGCGTGATCGCGTACTCGGCTCCGATGGAGAGGAGATAGCTCCAGCTTTTCTTTTTAGCCTCCGGAAAGGTCTCTGAGAAAATACCGTCGGGGCGCCCGGAAAAGTAAGCGTGGTAGGTCGTTTCGAAGTGGGCCCTGGTTTCGTCGTACGTCACACCGGCGCGGGCGTGCAGGCTCAATTTTTCGCCAAGGACGTGGTGATACGATGGGATTAGCGCGATGCGGCTGGTCTCATATTTGATCACGTTGCGGGAGTAGTCGGGAAGCGGAACAATCGACACGATGCCAGGATACTTGGGGAAGCTCACATGCACTTCCGCCTCACCATAATCGGAGTAGCCAAGCACGAGGTCCCAGTTGGGGTTGAAGCGATAGCCGAGCTCCCCGCGAAGAAAGCCGACTGAGTCGCCGGTGTCGGTTGTGCGAAGCGTTTCCCCGTAGCCGGTGACCATGGAAAAATCATCCGCACCGAGTTTTACGTATCCGCCGCCTACATTCACGAAAAGTCCGCGGTCCTCCTGCGCAAAGGCAGAAGCCGCCAGGACTGAAACTGCCGCCAAGAGTTTCAAAACCTTCATAGGATTTTAGGGGTTAACGAACGTGATCATCGCAAGCGAAACGAGCCTGTGGAGACAATAGGGTTTCTGAGTGCGTGAGGCCTGGATGTAAGATGCTCTACGCATTTTTTGCTTCAGCAGGCATGATGCGCATGCACGAAAAAGCCCGGTGTTAAGGCCGGGCTTGAATCGATCGATGACTCGTCAGCGAGGAGCGACTATTAGCTCTGCGCGGGGGCTCCGGGCGCTGCGGGTTTTCCACCGGGAGCGGGCGCGGCCGGAGCAGCAGGCTTCTTCACAGGTAGTGCGCGGGTGGCGACTTCCTGTTTTACGCGTTCGAGGTATTCGGCGAAGGGCATGACGCCTTCGTCACCTTTCGCGCGGCTGCGGACGCTGACGGATTTCACTTCGGCTTCCTTCTGGCCGAGCACGAGTGTGTACGGAACCTTGTCGATTTCGCCGCGGCGGATTTTCGCGCCGAGCTTGTCGCTGTGTTCGTCGAGCGTGGCGCGCAGGCCGGCAGCGCGGAGCTGGGTGAGGAGGTCGCGACCGTAGTCGATGACTTTTTCGCTGATCGGCACGAGGCGGATTTGCTCGGGCGCGAGCCAGACAGGGAAGTCGCCGTTGAAGTGCTCAATTAAAACGCCGCAGAAACGCTCCATCGAGCCGAAGGGCGCGCGGTGGATCATCACGGGGCGGTGCGCTTGGTTGTCGGCCCCGATGTAGGAGAGGTCGAAGCGCACGGGGAGATTGTAGTCGACCTGCACGGTGCCGAGCTGCCATTCGCGGCCGATCACGTCTTTGATGACGAAGTCGATCTTCGGTCCGTAGAACGCAGCTTCGCCGGGCTCTTCGGTGAAGGGAACGCCGAGGGTCTTCGCGGCTTCGCGGCAGGCGTTCTCGGCTTTGTCCCAGTTCTCGGCGGTGCCGGTGTACTTGTTGGAATCGGGATCGCGCAGGCCGACGCGCACGCGGTAGTCGGCCATGCCGAGCGTGGTGAGGACAGTTTTCACGAGCGAGAGACAGCCCTGGATTTCGGTGGAGACTTGCTCCTCGGTGCAGAAGAGATGGGCGTCGTCCTGCGTGAAGCCGCGGACGCGCGTCATGCCGTTGAGCTCGCCGGATTGTTCCCAGCGGTAGACGGTGCCGAACTCGGCGAGGCGCACGGGGAGGTCGCGGTAGCTGTGCGGCTGCGACGCGAAGATCTTGATGTGATGCGGGCAGTTCATCGGCTTCAGCATGAAGCCGTCGAGGAGCTTGGCCGGATCCATGACGCGGTCCTGGCCGATCATTTCCTTGCCGACGCGGGTGTTGAGCTGATCGGCGAACTGCGAGGAAACGGCTTCGAGGCGCGCGGTGAGTTCGGCGCAGCCGCAGCCATCGGAGGACATCTTGGCGAGGGCGTCGGGCTCGGCGAACGCGGGGAACTGCGACTCCTTGTAGTAGGGGAAATGTCCCGACGTTTTGTAGAGCGAGAGTTTGCCGATGTGCGGCGTGAAGACTTGCGAGTAACCCTGTTTGCGGAGCTCGCCGCCGATGAAGTCCTGCAACTCCTGGCGGATGATGGAGCCGTTGGGCGTCCAGAGGATGAGGCCCTGGCCGACGTCTTCGTCGATGTGGAAGAGCTTCAGTTCGCGGCCGAGTTTGCGGTGATCGCGGGCCTTGGCCTGTTCCTGGCGCTCGAGGTATTGCGCGAGTTCTTCCTTGGTCGGAAACGCGGTGCCGTAGATGCGCTGGAGTTGTTTGTTCTTCTCGTCGCCGCGGTGGTACGCGCCCGCGATCGAGAGCAGTTTGAAGGCTTTGAATTTCGCGGTGTAGCGGAGGTGGGTGCCGGCGCAGAGATCGATGAATTCGCCGTTCTGGTAGAAGGAGATTTTTTCGCCTTCGGGAATGTCGGCGAGACGACCGAGTTTGTAGCGTTCCTGGCCGCGGGACTTGATGATCTCGATGGCTTCTTCGCGGGAAACTTCCTTGCGGATGAATGGCTGGTTTTCCTCGGCGATTTTTTTCATCTCGGCCTCGAGTTTGATGAGGTCGTCGGCCGTGAGTTTATGGTCGAGGTCGATGTCGTAGTAGAAACCGGTGTCGGTC
>CAMLSH010000443.1 GCA_946482625.1 uncultured Opitutaceae bacterium | reverse complement strand
ACGACATCATCAAGACCCACGGCGCCGACACGTTGCGCCTCTACTTGATGTTCCTCGGACCGCTCGAAGCGATGAAGCCGTGGAATCCCCGTGGCATCGAAGGCGTCTATCGTTTCCTCCAGAAAATCTGGCGCGAGAGCATCGCCGAAGACGGCTCGGTCAACGCCAAGGTCTCCTCCGCCGAAGACTCCGCCGAACTCAGCAAGCTCCTCCACGAGACAATTAAAAAAGTCACCGAGGACATCGCCGCGCTCCGCTTCAACACCGCGATCTCGCAGATGATGATCTTCGCCAACGCGCTCCAGAAAGCGCCGTCGATCAATCGCACTAGCCTGCGCTCATTCCTGCAACTGCTCGCGCCCTTCGCGCCGCACTTCTCCGAAGAGCTCTGGGCCCGCCTTGGTGGCACCGGCTCGATCGTCGATGCGGCGTGGCCTACCTTCGACGCGTCCAAACTCGTCTCCACCGAAGCCAAAGTCGTCGTCCAGGTGAACGGAAAGAAACGCGCCGAACTCCTCCTTCCTGTCGGCGCCGATCAAGCCGCCGCGCTCGCCGCCGCCCAAGCCAACGCCGACGCCAGCCCGCACCTCGCGGGCAAGGCACTGAAGCGCGTGGTATTCGTCCCCGGCAAGATCTTGAACCTGGTCGTTGAGTAACCGCTTGATCGCTTTGGAAACCGCCGGTGAGTTCGCGCTCCCGGCGGTTAGTCGGTCGTAATGACGAGAATGGAGCTTTTGCACCGTTTTTGCATTTGATCTGATTGAGGGGTTTCCCCTAGATGCCGCCATGGTCCCCGCCGCCGCCTTCCGTCTTTGCTCTGCGCTGCCACTGGCTTTGGTCCTTCTGGCATTTCCTGCCCTTTCACTGGCCGCCGCGAAAAACCCCGCGAGCAAGATCTACGTCGCCGAGCTCACGGGCGAATCCCAGATCGACACCGGAGAACGCATCGAGCCGTTGAGCAAAAAATCCGTCTACGCCGCAGAAGGCGCCTCCATCGAAACCAAAGCGGGCGCGAGCCAGTCGTTGGTGTTCTCCAACGGAACCGCCATCCGCGTCGGCCCCGAAACCCGCTTGGAAATCAAAAAGTTTCTCCAAGAGCCCTTTCTCCCGAATCGCACCGACCTCGATGCTGAGCCGTCCATCTCCCAGACGATCGTGAAAGTCACCCGCGGCTCCGTCGGCATTTGCACGAGCAAACTCGTCGCAGGCAGCTCGATGACTTACCAGACACCGCACACCACGGTGAACATCCGCGGCCGCAAGGTCATGATCGAGGTGAGCGACACCGAGACGCGCGTCCTCCTCATCGAAGGCGATGTCACCGTCTTCGTTCCCGACGTCGGCGGCACCTCCCAAATACTCCGCCCAGGACAACAAGCGATCGTTCGCAAAACTCCGGCAGACCCGATCGGCGTCCTCGCAGTACAGCCGATCATGGATGAGCAACAGGCCAGGCTGGACGAAACTGTGTCGCTCGCCTGCCTTTCCCGACGCGTGGTCTTTTTTGAGGTGTCCACCGGCGACGACCCCGAGATCCGCCCGGTCGAAGTTGTGCCCGCCACTCCCGATCCCGGTTTCACCGTGAGCCCCGCTCGTATCGGCGGCTGACGCCTGCGCATCCGTGTCGCGCGCCTCGGCGTTCCACGCTGTCCGCATCCAGCTCTCCACTTTCGCCTTCATGAGACCCAGCTCCCTGTCTCGCGTGTTTTTCCTCGGCGCCGCCCTGCTCGCCGCCTTGTCACCCGACGCGCATGCCTTGGTGAAGTTCAACGATGGGCACGATGAGATCTTCGTCACCGGCACCGCCGGCGTCGGCTACGATTCCAACATCTACGCCTACAACGAGGGCGAGGGAGACACGACCTACAACGCGTCTCTGGATCTCGAATACCGTCGCAATGCCGGCATGCTCGGCGTCAATGCCGGCCTCGGCTGGAATTTCTCCAAGTTCCAGGAGTTCTCCGCGGAAGACTTCGCCAATCCCCACGCGCGGCTGGAGGTGACCAAAAGCGCCGGCCGCACCACCGGCTCCATCACCGCCGGTGCGAAACGCGAAAGCCGCGCCGACTCCGCCATCAACGTTCGCGCCACCTCGTGGGAATACGACGCCGGGCTGAATCTAAAATACCCCGTTATCGAACGCTATTCCCTCACCGGTCAGGCCTCCTGGAGCCAGCGCGACTTCGAGAACACCACTGCCCTCGTTGATCTCAACACCTGGTCCCTCGGCACGGACCTGTTCTACGTCTACAACAGTCAGCGCGACCTCTTCGGCGGCTATCGTTTCCGCGTCACCGACACCACGGCCGATACGCAGGATGTCGACCATGCCTTCTCCATCGGGACCTCCGGCAGGATCATTCCCACCATCAATGGCAGCGCCCGCATCGGTTATCAGCTCCGCGAGTCGAGCCGCGCCGACGGCACGCGCGAGAGCTTCGACGGACTCACCTCGGTTGTATCCGCGACATGGAGCGGCATTTCCCGGCTCAACGTCACCGGTTACGTCACCAGCGACTTCAACACGCTCGCCACCGACGTGAGCGCCTCGACTCTCGCCGCCGGCGTGGACACGACCTACGCGCTCAATGCGCGCTTCTCGGTGTACGCCGGCACCGGCGTGGGCCGCTCGCGTTTCCTCGGCCGGCTCGGCGACGGTCGTCGCGACACCTATTTCATGTGGAGCGCGGGCGTGGTCTACACGCTGAGCGAGCGCTTCAAGGCCACGCTCGCTTACTCGCAGTTCGAAAATTGGTCCACGCTCGCGTTCTCCGACTACACGCGAAACACGATTTCATTGAATCTCTCATCGCGATGGTGAACAGTTCACACGTGCCGTTTCTCCTCCGTCACTTCGCCCGTTCCGCCAGGCGCGCCGTGCTTGGTTTCCTCGCGCTGGCCTCGGGTTTTTTCGCGGTCTCCGCCCAGGAAATGCCCAAGCCAGCCACGCGCGCGATTCCCAGCTACGCCATCGTCGCGACCGACCGTTTGCGCATCGATGTCTATCAAGAGGAAGACCTCTCCGTCATCGCCTCGGTCGATGCGAAGGGCACCATCAACCTCCGCCTCGTTGGCGAGATCGTCGTCGCCGGCAAAACCGTTCCCGAAGCGCAAAAGGCCATCGAGGACGCGTATCGCGAAGGTCGTTACCTCGTCACGCCTCAGGTCACCATTAACATCGAGGAGTACGCGCCGCGCGAAGTGTCCATCGACGGCATGGTCCGCAACCCCGGGCGTTTCCCACTCCCAATCGAATCCGGCCTCACCGTCGCCGACCTCGT
>CAMLSH010000442.1 GCA_946482625.1 uncultured Opitutaceae bacterium | reverse complement strand
CCGCCCTTCCCTTCAACGACGTCTGGATCGGCGACTACAACTACGTCTTCTCCCCTTCGACCCGCGGCCTCTTCTACGAACAACCGGGCTTCGACGCCTCCCGAACGCTTCTCATCATCGACGAAGCCCACAACCTCCCCTCTCGCGTCGCCGACGTCTACTCGCACACCTTCAACGCCGCCGACGCCTCAGCGCTCGTCGAAGCCCTGCACCGCCTCCGCGTCCCGCAAAAACTGGTCCAGGCCGCCGACCACTGGTCGCACTTCCTTCGCCAACGCGACGCCCGCGACGCGCTCTCGCTCGCCGACGAAGACGACGCCCGCGAACTCCTCGCCGCTCTCGCCAGCCTCATCACCGTCACGCCGCTCGACACCCAGGAACTCGGCCAGCCCCTCGCCGAACTCCTCTGGCAAATCCCCACCTGTATCGATCTTCTCAACACGGTCGACGTCCCCCGACTCTGGTGGAGCCCGCGCGACCGCGAACTCGTCATCACCTGCCTCGATGCCGCCGCCGCGATAGGTCCGACACTCCGCTCCTTCAACGCCGTCCTCCTCGCCTCCGCCACGCTCACGCCGACCGCCACCTTCGCCGCCGCCATTGGCCTAGACTCCCCGCCCGCGCTTTCGGCCTTGGACCTTCCGCCTTCGGATTTGCCTCCGCCCCCCGATCGCCTCGGCGCGCTCAACAAGCGCACCACCAAAAAACTCTTCAAACAACTCACCTCCGCCGCCGACCTCCTCAAAGTTGAGGAAGCCCGCGAACTCGCCGCCCCCACGCTCGTCCGCGCCCACGCCCCCTGGCGCGACCACGCCTTCGACGTCGCCATCGATGCCCGCGTGGACACCAGCTACCAGCACCGCGCCCGCCACAGCGCCACCACCGCCGCGACTCTCGCGACGCTCGTCTCCGCCTCACGAACCACTCACTCCCCGCATCTACCTTCTTCCGGCTCCTCCCCCACTGGTCATTGGTCACTGGTCACTGGTCATTCCGGAAAAAACGCAGCGACCGCTGCGGCGGTCGCTGCGTTTTTTCCGAGCTACGCCTACGCGGAAACCATCCAGCGCGAACTCGCCGCCGCGTATCCAGAAATCCGCGTCGCCCTTCAACCGCGTCTCCCTGACCTCGCCGGCCAAACCGCCTGGGTCGAACAGGCGCTCACATCCTCCGACATTCTTTTCCTCGTCCTCGGCAGCAGCTTCGCCGAAGGCATCGACCTCCTCGGTGGCCGCATCAGCCACGCCATGGTCATCGGCCCCGCGCTCCCCGAAGTAAACGCCATCCAGCGCGCCCGCCTCGCCGCCTTCGCCCCCCTTGGCCGCGACGCCGCCGCTCAACGCGTCTACCAGATCCCCGGTATCCAGAAAGTGAACCAAGCCCTCGGTCGCCTCGTCCGCGCCCCCGGCCAGAACGCCAAAATTCTCCTCCACTGCCGCCGCTTCGCCGAGGAAAGCTACCTTCGTCTCCTCGCCCCCGAGTACCGCACCAGCCACATCCTCACCGAAGACACCGACCTCACCGACTGGCTCTGACGCCGCGATTCTCCGCACGTAGCCGCGTTGGCTGCAACGTGGCCTCCGCTCACTACTTCCCCGTCCGCCGCCCAGCCACCTTCGCCAGCCGCGCCTCAAATTCCCCGAGCACCCGGCTGCGCCGAAACTGATCCACCCACCCACGCCCGCGCGCCGCCCACTCTGCCTTTCGCTCAGCCGACGCGCCGATGATCTCCTGCGCCGCCGTGCGCAACCCCGCCGCGTCGCCCGGCTCGACGACAATTCCGAATCCACCTTCGCGCGTCGCCCGCGCCAGCTCGCTAGCTTCATCCGCCACCGCCAGCACCGGCCGCCCGTACTGCAAAATCGACAGCAGCTTGCTCGGGAAGAAAAACTGCCCCGTCCCCTTCTGCTGCGTGATTAAGCTCACGTCCGCCTCGCGCAGCAAAGCCTTGTACCGGTCGTCAGGCTGAAGCGGATACAGTCGTGCGTCCGACTGCGGGTCGGCCGCGATCGCCGCCTCCAGCGCCGGTTTCGCCGCGCCTTCGCCGCAAATCGCCCAATGCGCCACGCCACCGCGCGCCGCTTCGACCACGACTTCGAGCCCCTGCTTCATCCCGACATTGCCCGAGTACGCGATCAACGGCGTCTCCGCCCCGATCCCATACTCGCGCCGAAACGACGCTCCGCCCGCACCCGCGCTTACCTCCGGCGGCGCATCCGGAATCCAGTTGGGAAATAGATAAATTTTCTCCTCCCGCACGCCCTTGCGCCGGTACGCGTCGATCATCCCTCCGGAGATTCCCGACACCAACGCCGCCCGTGCATAGCTCCATTTCTCCAGCGCGTAGAGCATCTTCACTGACAACCCCGGCTTGATCATCCCGAGCCCGAGCGCCGCATCCGGCTGCAAATCCTGCACGTGAAACACAAACGGCCGACGCTTCAGCCGGCTCGCGACAAAAGCCCCGATCCCGAGAAACAGCGACGGACTCACCACCACGTAAACATCTGGCTTCTCCGTCCACAGCGCCCGCCACGTCGAGGTCGCCACAAAGCTCAGCTCATGGATCAACCGCTTCACCGTCGACGGCTTCTCCGGCACATAGTGCCAGCAGCGATGGAGCGTCACTCCATTCACCACGGATCGCTCGTGCACTTTGCCCTTATCCTCCGCCCGCTTTTTCCACCATGGATAGTAGGGAAACGTCGACAACATCATCACCGCGTGACCGCGCCCCGCCAGCCAGACGCACAAGTCCGTGTTGAAAGGGCCGATACCGGTCGGCTCCGGGTCGTAGTTGATGCCCCAGACGGTGATTTTCACGTGGAGCCGTTGCTAAGTGCCCGCGGACATTTGGCTAGCCGAAAGGTCACGATCAGGGTTTCCCCCGGGGGTTTGATGTTGAACCGGTGCGCTCCAGCGATTTCAAAACTAGCTCGTTTCCCACCGTAATTTTACGGAGTGTAAGCGGATTATCAGCTTCGCATCAGCTCTCCTGCCCAAGTACCGGATGAAGGCCTTACCGATTCGCCCACTGCTCCTCGTAAATCTCACGCTCATCGCCCTCCTCTGGTTGCTGCTTTTCATCCGCATCCACACCGAGTGGATCGTGAACGATCTGTACGCCTACGGCTGGTTCGTCCCCGTTCTGGCGTTGTACCTTTTCTACGAACGCTGGCGCGATCGCCCCGCCCCCGCCGCCGATCGTCCGCCTGTCTGGTGGCTGATTCTTCCCGTTCTCCTGATCCTCGCCTATCTCCCGCTTCGCGTCGTCAACGAGGCCAATCC